>JAPHSA010000225.1 GCA_026193235.1 Deltaproteobacteria bacterium
ACTGGCAGGAGTCAGAGTGTCGCCTTCCAGAACATAATGGATATCGTCGACAGTAAAACGGCCACCTTCAAAAAAGGCGGGGATTAAGAGATGAGCATCAAAACTGTGCCCTGTCTCCTGTGTCAGCACTTCTTCAAGGACGTCTAACTCATCTGGATAATGACCCCGCAATGTTGAGTCGCTACGACTTATGACGTCAAATTCTACCCCTGTGCTCCGAGAGACAGTGCACAAATTGTGGGCGATTTCGGCATTAACCTCCCGTGCCTTGATGACATCAAGGCTTCGGCTATTGGTTAAAATATAAAAAAGTTTAGAATCACTCTGAAAAGCTTTTTGCAACACAGTAACGTTCCAGCCAGTCAGAACATCAACCCCATGCACAGTCTGTGTCCCGGTCGGATCATCATCAAGGACAACAACTTTACGTGAAGATCTCTCTACTGCTTGCTGGATTTCAGAAGCCAGATTCTCTTTCCCCACCGCGACAGGCAGGCGAGAGAACAGTTCATCTTTGAGCATTTGCTGCGGACAGTTCGAAACCATCTATTCCTCCGTCAATTTTCAGCTGAAAGACACTCGCGTCTTTAATCTGACTCAGAAGCAGGCAACTTGAGGCCCGCCAGATGCTGATAAACCTTGATGACTGCCGAATCATCTTCCAAGCCATGGCCGGCAGAACTGGCTGCCGTAAACTGTTGCAGCGCCGTACTGGCGATCGGCATCGACAATGGCAACTCACGACCGGTCGAATGAACAATCCCCAAGTCTTTGACGAAGATATCGACAGCGCTGTGAGGGGTATAATCCCCTTTCAGAATATGCGGCACTCGGTTTTCGAACATCCAGGAATTTCCGGCGCTGTGGGTGATGACGTCATAGATCGCGTCCGGATCAAGATCCATACTGATTCCCAGCGCCATCGCTTCAGCAGCGGCAGCAATATGCACGCCAGCCAGCAACTGATTGACCAGCTTCATACTGGAACCGATACCCGGTTTGTCACCCAACTCATAAACTTTTGCTGCGACAGCGTTTAGAACCTCATCGGCTTGGGTGAAACAGTCTTTCGAACCTGAGGCCATGACCGACAATTCTCCCTGTCTGGCCTTGACTGCGCCACCACTTATCGGTGCATCGAGCAGACCAAATCCCGCCGCCGTCAACTTTTCTCCCAGGGTTCGGACATAGCTGGGCGCAACTGTTGCGCATTGAATTATTAACCCGCCAGGGGCTAATGTTTTGGCAAGTCCGTTCTCATCGAAAATAACCTGGTCAACCTGTTGTGAATTAACCACAACGATCAGGACAAGGTTGGCCTCACTGGCAACGGCAGCGGGACTCTCGACCGTTCGGCCGCCAGCGGCGGTCAGCTTTTCCACAGCAGCAGTATTGACATCGCATCCGACGACATCAAATCCAGCGTCAACCAAGGCAAGAGCCAAACCCAACCCCATAGAACCAAGTCCGACAACACCAACAATACTTTTTTTCATTTGATCTTCTGTCATTGAGATCTCCCCTGCCCTGAAAATATAGGCATGCTAGTTTGATAGTTCCCGGTTGGTTTTTAGATCCAGCAATGCTGCATCACGCAACATCAGCACGTCTGATGCGGAGATGACAAAATCATAACCACGTTCCAGCATTGCTCCGGCCGAATCGCAAGCTCGCGGTAAGCCCCCGAGAAACTTATTGCTTTTCTTGATGAGATCTTCTGCCTTGGCAAGTGCCTCCATAAAAATCGGGTTACTGTAATCGCCAACCTTGCCACAATCACCGGACAGATCATTGGGGCCGATAAACAGGACGTCGATTCCGTCAACCGCGGCTATTTGCTCAAGGTTGGCGACAGCTTCAAGATTTTCGATCTGAGCAATGACAAGTAGCTCTTTGCCGTTCTCCTCAAGATATTTCACATTGTCAAGCCCGTAGGATGAGGCACGATTGAGGACACTTGCTGCACCTCGCTTGCCCTGTGGGGGGTAAAGACAGGCTCTGACCAGAGCCTCAGCTTCAGCCACGCTGTTTACCTCTGGAACCATGATTCCTCCAACTCCGGTATCAAGCGCACGTTTTATTTCAACAGGATCATTCGAGGGAACACGAATAATTGGAATGGTTGAGGTCCCTGACATTGCCTGCATCAGAGTTGTTGCACCAAGATAATCGACAGGCCCATGCTCCATATCAATAACCGCGCCGTCGTATCCGACCAGCGCCATGATTTCTGCAGCAATGGGGCTTGCCAGGTGCGACCAGAATGACAAGGTTGGCTGGCCCTCAAGCAGTTTCTTTTTCAATAGATTTTTACGGTACATAGTGAACAGTCCTTAACTATATAAAAAGGCATAAGATAGTCGAGTTTTAGGTTTTTGCAGCAACCAGAGCACGTTCCGCAGCTTTGAGTAAAGTAGGTGTTGAGCCTGGGCAGTAAATACTGTACCGGCCCCGACAATCGCATCTTCCACATTTTCAGAAATCCGTTTAATTGCATCAAGGGCACAGGTTGTCCGCAGGGTAATTTCGATAACCCGAAGTCCGCCCTTGATCGGGGCTCGGGCCAAAGGAACCGCTTGATTTGCCGCGCTGATAGAGAGAACCGGAATCACAGGAGAAATTGCCAGGATATCTTCTAGCGTGTATTTTTCTGTCGTCATTTGGAACCCCTTTATCAAAGTGCAACACGGGGATGGTGACAGCGTATCTACTCAGTCACGTTTAAGCGGTTATACTTATCAGTGGATGCCTGCAATAATTGACGCTGAGCAAGATTCCACATCAGCTGCCTGGTTCCGAATAACCAGGGATCAACTGCAGTCGTCAGGTTAACTCTGTTAATCAGAGTGCCGAGACGGGGTGAAGAAATACTGACGACATCACCAACTTTGTGGGTAAAACCCATTCCCGGAGTATCACGATCATAAACAGGGGCAAACAAGGTTCCGGTAAAAAGGACCAGGCCATCAGGGTACTGGTGGTTACGACTGATCGTTTGTTCCACAAGATCTATAGGGTCGCGGCTGATCTTCGACATACTGCTGCCATCCCTGAGGAGAAAGTCATCGGTACCCTGAACTTTAAGCTCCAACTCAAGGGCTCTGATATGATCAAGAGTAAAACCTTTATCCAGTACACGGATAAATGGACCCAACGCAGCTGAGGCATTGTTATCTTTGGCACGTCCAAGCAACAACGCACTCCGTCCCTCAAAATCCCGCAAGTTGACATCATTTCCAAGCGTAGCGCCAACAATATCTCCAGAAGAATTAACAACCAGCACCAGCTCAGGTTCCGGGTTGTTCCAGGTTGATTCGGGATGAATTCCAACCTCTGCGCCGACACCTACAGCTGACATCGGCTGAGCTTTGGTGAACACCTCAGCATAGGGACCTATACCGACTTCAAGGTACTGTGACCACATGCCTCGAGAGATAAGAACGTGCTTGAGTTTCTCTGCATCAGGAGAACCGGGTTTGACCGAAGCCAGGTCGCCTCCAATCTCATCATTTATCGTTTTACGAATGTCCTCTGCAGCGCTGGGATCCCCTTTGGCCTTTTCTTCTATGACCCGTTCCAACATGCTGACAACAAATGTCACACCACAAGCCTTAATTGCCTGTAAATCAACGGGTGATAAAAAGAATGGTTTTTCAGGATCGCGGCAATCCGCGGAAGTATTAGCCAATAAATCTTCAACCGTGCCGATTAACTCACCGTTATGTGCGGACAGAATCCCCAGTAACTTTTTGTGTTCAAACAAATCGGCAACTGTTGGGGCAATTCTAGAGATATCAATGACGTTTTTATTGTGAAGCAGGACAACAGCTGGTCCCGACGGATTGCCAGGGAGCCAGGCACGACCGATTAAAACTGCTGATGCAGCATCAGCAGGAAGAATGTCGCTGGAGTTCAAAACAAAGGGCATGAAATTCCTCCGATATAACGGCCACCAAGTGATGGCAGCTTTTAAAAACAGTCAGTTAAAAACTAAACAGCCGTCGTTGTCCGTTCACCATTGATTAAACGCCAGATCCCCAGCGGGTTGCTGTCCTGCAACGGTTCGGGAAACAGCTCCTTCGGATAGTTCTGGTAGCAGATAGGACGCAGGAAGCGGTAAACGGCTGCAGTTCCGACAGACGTGAAACGTGGGTCGCTTGATGCCGGAAAAGGGCCGCCATGAACCATGGCGTGACAGACTTCAACCCCGGTAGGAAAACCGTTAACCAGCAGGCGTCCGACCCGCTGAGAGAGAGCATCAATCAGCTCATCATAATCAACCATTTCCCCCACCGCGGTATGGATAGTCCCAGTCAACTGACCGCGCAAGCTTTTCACTGCAGTCAACAACTCGGCGAGGTTCTTACAGGTAACCAACAAGGCTGCCGGGCCGAACATCTCTTCAGTCAATAAGGGGTTAGCGATAAAAGCACTTGCCGAGACAGTCATTAAAGTCGGTTGACAACAAAAACCGGGTTTATTCTCCTGGCTTTCACCAACCGCTCTCTTTGCCACTCCAGGCTGACTTGAGATGGTTGCGACTCCTTCATTGTAAGCCTGCTGGATGCCTTCATTCAGCATCACCCCTGCCGATTGACTGACAAGAAAGGCAGCAGTCGCCTCGATGAATTGATCCAGAGCGGGACTTTCAATGCCTAAGACCAGCCCAGGGTTCGTGCAAAATTGTCCGACACCCAGATTTAAAGAGCCGACAAAGGCTTCGGCAATCTGCTCAGCATTGTCCTCCAAGCTTTTCGGTAGCAGAACGACCGGGTTGAGACTCCCCATTTCAGTAAAGACGGGAATCGGCTCCGGCCGCTCATTAGCTAACTTGATCAGTGCCATACCGCCAGCAAATGAGCCGGTGAACCCGACAGCTTTGACCTCCGGTGCCGTCACCAACGCAGCCCCGACTTCTCGACCTGATCCCATCAACAGGGAGAAGGTCCCTGCCGGCATGCCGGTTTTTTTAACCGCTTGAGCAATAGCCTGGGCAACCAGCTCACTGGTTCCCGGATGAGAGGAATGGCCTTTGACCAGAACAGGGCATCCAGCGGCAAAGGCAGAAGCGGTATCACCACCGGCAACGGAAAAAGCCAAGGGAAAGTTACTGGCTCCAAATACCACAACCGGGCCGATAGCCTGATTCAAATAGCGCAGATCGAGGCGTGGCAGGGGTTGTCGATCGGGCAGTGCGGTATCAATTCGCACATCAAGGAAATCGCCAGCCAGGACGGTTTCAGCAAACAGGTTTAATTGCCCGCAGGTTCGCGCCCGCTCCCCTTCAATGCGGGCTTGAGGGAGCCCGGTCTCGACCATAGCTCTTTGCACCAATGTATCTCCAAGAGCCATAATTTCATCGGCACAGGAGCGGAGAAAATTAGCCCTCTGGGACAATGAACTGCGGCGGAACTTGCTGGCAGAAGCTTCGGCAGCGGCAACCGCTTCCTTGACTTGATCTGAGGACGCCTTACTGAGGGCTGGCTCAAGTTTTTCCCCTGTTGCCGGATTGACTGCTTGATACGTCCCGGACTGTCCTTCAACCCATTCGCCATCAATTAATATTTTTCCGGTAATTGTCATTGTTTAACTCCGTTGCTCTGTAAGTTTTGCCGTGTGAGAATCAGTTGTTTTTCTGTGTCATAATCTCGTGCAATTTTTCAACCGCATAAACCACGCCCATTCTCGGGCTGGTCAGTACCGGAACCTTCGTTTCACCTAGTTCAGGTAAAATGGCAACCATGCTCCCCTGGGCACAGACAACGACATCGACATCGTCAAGAACAGCTCTGATGCCGGCTAAAACCATCGCGTTATGTTTGGCGCGATCCCCCGCGATCAATTCGGCGAAGGCACCTTCGATCAGCACTGGTTTGATAACGATTTCTTTACTCATCATCTTGGCAGTTTTCTCGACCAGGCGGCAGGTTGGCCCTAAGGTTGTTTCCAGAGTGGCTGCCACAGCGATGCGCGCTCCCGTTTCACACGCCACCTGAGCCATCTTTTCATCAACCTTGATAACCGGGGTTCCGATCAATTGGGCGGCGACATCCGCTGCCTCCCCTACCGAGGAACACTGATTAAATATGAGATCGGCACCAGACTCCTGCGCAGCTCGGTAGTAGGCACAGATGCGGCTCCGTACTGCATTCGTGACCCCGCCATTTGCCAGCACTTCAGGAAGAAGGCTATCATCAACAATGTGACGAACCTGAATGCCGGGACCAATTTCTTTGAAAAGCTGCGTTAAATCATCAACAGAAACGAAACTTGTATGAACAATCGTAACCTGTCCACCTGAACTATTCATGCGACCTCCCTGATCTATTGTTAATAGTACTTATCTTACATTTTGAGTTTATTACTAACTTACCAGTCCACTATTGTGCCGTCAGAAACCCTGGCATTAGCCGGATGAATGGGCTCCTGCTGAAACGGATACTTCGCTGCCTCACTCAAATTGATTTCAATACCGAGGCCCGGAGCCTCTGGAACGAGCCAGCAGCCGTCCTCCATCTGCACGGGAGTCTGTGACACAACATCCTGGTACCATGGAACGGCACCGACCATCTCTTCCTGGATGATGTGGTTCGGCGTTGCTACTGCAAAATGCAGAGCAGCAGCACCCGCAACCGGGCCGGCGGGATTATGGGGCGCAATTCCGATCCCTACGGATTCAGCCATAGCTGCTATTTTTTTTGCTTCTGATATACCCCCGCAGTGGCACAGATCCGGCTGCGCAATGTCCACTGCCCGACCGGCGAAAAGATCAGCAAAGTCGGCGAGATCAATCAGTCTTTCTCCGGCAGCAACAGGAACCGAAGATCGCTCCCTGATAAATGCAAGTCCAGCTGTATCCCCGGGCGGAATAGGTTCTTCCACAAATAATGGTTTTGCCGGAGCAACAGCATCAATATATTGAAGCGCTGCACGGGCCGATGCTGGCCGGCCATGAAAATCAACCATAATCTCAACTTCAGGCCCCAGAACTTCACGCAGACGCACCATCATACGGGCCACCTTATCGAGCTCAAGCGAGCTTGCGGTGTAGTGGGTGTAAGGGATGTTGACAACCTTGATGGCATTATAACCACGCTCCCGTACCGCTACTGCTCGGGCAATCAATGGTTCTTCATCGAGACTCTCATACACAGATTCCATCTGCCCCATGCCCAGGTGAGTATAAATTTTCACCCGCTCGCGGACTTTGCCCCCCAACAATTGCCACACAGGGCAGCCGAGGGCCTTGCCAAAAATATCCCACAGTGCAATCTCTATCCCCGATGCCGCACTCGTGCCGATAACTCCAAGTCGCCAGAAACTCTGCTTTTTCATAATTCTGACAAGCTGATTGATCTGCCGCGGGTCCTGCCCAACAATCAGTGGTTCCAGATCTTCCAGTGCGCCAACAACCGCTCGGGTTTTCCATTCCAGAGTTGCCTCCCCCCATCCGTAGAGGCCGGGCTGGTCGGTTTCGACTCTAACAAAGATCCAGTTGCGCATCTCGGCGTTAACAACGCATGTCTTTATTCCCGTTATTTTCACTTCAGTTCCTCTTTATCTGAGTGAATCTGATTATTTGTGTTTTCCGGCACCACTGGTCCAATTAACGTTGGACCCTGCCGGAGCTGTCCCCGCCTGCCAGTCGTTCTACTTCGGCCACATCTCCAATGAAGCTGCCCGCTAAAGCAAGCTTTCCAGTAAGGAAGTTCCAGCCTGAGCAATGACGCCGTCCTGATCTGATTGAACCCCGCTAACGCCAATTGCCCCAATGATCTCACCCCTATAAACCAGCGGCAGACCGCCCTCAACCGGTAGCGCCCCGGGCAAGCTCAAAATCGCCTGACGCCCACCGGCCAGAGACTCTTCAAAGGCTTTGGTTGGGCGCTTGAAATGAACAGCGCTGGTCGCCTTCTCTACCGCGACAGCAATACTGGCCAACTGCGTGCCATCCATACGCTGCAAATACACCAGATGCCCGCCGTCATCGACAAGAGCAATAACAACATTCCAGCCATGCGACTGAGCCTCCAATTCAGCTGCCTGGGCAATATCTTTTGCCACAGAAAGATTTAAGACCTGCTTGGTTGGTATCTGGCTCATCATCCCTACTCCTTTGAGTCAATGCAATTTCACCTCAGCGGCTAATCTTCAGGCTGAGTATAAGTCTCGACAGCGACGCGTTTTTCCCAGCCATCTTTAAAGAGTGCGAGACGACCACCGGTGCGCGGGTGTTTTTCGCATTCTTCGCGATTTAAAGTCACGCCAAGGCCGGGCCCGGTCGGCACGGCAAAACATCCATCTGCGGAATCAACACGTGGGGCGCCCTCGACGATATCGAAGACCCATGGATCAGCAAAATCGTTAAAATGCTCCAGAATTTTAAAGTTAGGACAGGCAACTGAAAAATGCAGCGCCGCTGCGGTGCCAATTGGACCACAGACATTGTGCGGGGCAAGCAATGTATTATAAGCATTGGTCCAGCCGATCAACTGTTGTAATCCGGTAATGCCGCCGGCGTGGGTCAGGTCGATCTGATAGATATCAACCAGCCCCTCCTCAAGGAATGGGCGCAGTTCGTGCGCAGAGTGCATACGCTCACCGGAAGCAATCGGCAGATGGGTACTTTGGCGAAGCTGGCGTAAGCTGGTAACATCGGTTGGAATGACCGGTTCTTCCAGCCAACTGGGCTCAACATCAGCAACATCACGGGCAACAGCCATAGCAGCAGCACCAGTAAAACGCCCATGCATTTCTAAAAATATCTGCACATCAGGTCCAACAGCTTCACGGACTGACTCCAGGATTGCCAGTGCGCGCATCCGTTCACTGCGCGTGATTTCCGCGGAGGCGGACCCGAAAGGGTCAATTTTCAGAGCGCGATAGCCCTTGTCAACAACTGCTTTTGCAAGATGCTTGATGACTTCGGGATCTCTGTCACCCTGATACCAGCCATTGGCATAAGCAGGTATGCGGTTTCTGAATTTTCCGCCCAGCAGTTTCCAGACCGGGACATTGAGTGATTTGCCCATAATGTCCCAACAAGCCATATCGAAAGCAGCCAGAGCACTCTGTCCAACTTCACCGGGAAGACCATATTCAGCAACTTGAATGTTCCAAGCCAACTTGGTCATGTCGGCCGGATTCATACCGATCACATAGCGTGCACCAAGTTCCTGAACAGCCGCAATCAGGGTGTCGGTTTTGTTCACCATACGCACTTCACCAAGTCCTGATATGCCTGAGTCTGTCGTTAATTCGACAATTGTCAGCTCACGCCATGGCGCGCCGACAACGACAATATCCATCTTTTCGATCTTCATAAGCCGTCCTCCTGATACTACCAATGCCTGTAGGGTCTTTTCCCAGGGTCTTATAGATGTTTTATGCCGGTTCTTGGCGCGCTGATCATGGTCACTGAATTCTGCAAAGGCCTACCGAACCCTTCTGCTGATATTTCAAAGACATCACCCTTTTCAGTTTTTATCTGATCAGCAAAACTCAGCGTCGATGTACCAAAAAAATGAACGTGGACATCGCCTGGTCGACGGAAACCAGCATACTTAAAATGATGATGTTCAAGATTAGCAATACTGTGGCTCATGTGCTCTTCACCACTCTCGAATGGCTTCTCCCAGAGGACTTCACCATTACGCAGAATGCGGCTCGTCCCCCTCACTGAGGCAGGAAGATCACCAACGAGCAACTCAGGCCCGAATGAAGATGTGCGGAGCTTTGAATGAGCGAGCAGCAGATAATTTCGGCGTTCCAACACATGATCAGAATATTCGTTGGCAATGGCATAGCCGACACGATAGGGTGTACCATCTGCGGCGATGACATAGGCACCGGCAACCTCCGGTTCTTCACCACCATCCAAAGCAAAATCGGGAAACTCCAACGCTTGCCCCGGAGACACAACCCAGGAGCCGTCACCCTTGAAAAACCATTCAGGCTCGCACCCAACTGCTCCGGGAGCCGGCTTTCCCGCTTCGATTCCCCATTTAAACATTTTCATGGAGTCCGTCAGCTCTGCGTCTGCTTTTTCATGCATCGCACTTCGCGTACTGGCACTCCCTAGATGGGTTAACCCGGTACCGGTCACCATCATATGGGCCGGATCGGGATGGGTGATTGGTGGGAGCAAGCGTCTTTCTGCGATAACCTTGTCATAGTCTACGGTTGCTGCAATGCTTTGGTCAGCGACGTACTCGACCAATCCTTGCCCTGCTGCAATGGCCAGCAGGGCCAGCTGGTAAGTGCTTGTGACATTGGCCACAACATGAAGCGACTGATTATCTTCTGAAACCACAGCAACAGAGCTATCAGCTGGGTTTCCTCCTTGGTAAAATTGCACGAGACGCATTGACCAGACCCCTTTCACATGTATTTAAGGACTTGTAGCTTCTTAACAAAAGCTGCTGTGTTCTCAGCGACTGAGTCAGGGCTGTCGCCAACTCGGTAAAGTGCAGAGCCAAGCCCAAAACCATCAGCTCCAGCAGCAAGAAACGCAGCCATATTATTGAGAGTGATTCCACCAACCGGGATCAGTGGGAGCTTTCTCGGTAAAACGGCACGCATGGCTTTTATCGCCACTGGTGGTATTATCTCGGCGGGAAAAAGCTTGACGGCGTCAGCCCCGGCAGCGTACATCGCAGCAATCTCTGTCGGTGTCATTGCTCCCGAAACCGCGACAAGGCCAAGTTCTTTTGCTTTTTTCACCACATCAACCCGTGCATAAGGAGTGACGATTAGCCGTCCACCGGCCTCAGCGACGGCAATCACCTCTGAGGGGGTGGTAACAGTACCGGCACCTACCAGCACATCCTTACCAAAACTTTTGGCCAGTTGTTTGATCGAGACCAGCGGATCTGGTGAATTCAGCGGAATTTCAACAATACGCAATCCATTTTCTACCGCGGCGGTGATGACCGATTCCGCGTCAGCAGGGGTAAGGCCACGGAAAATACCAATCAGTCCCAATGAATTTAAAATCCTACTAAAATCCAAGGACATCAGCTCCCTTCCTGCAGAACCCGGTTAAGGGCCGCAATCCCAGTACAGGTCGCCACATCACTCCCGAGCAGAACTGGCTTTACTGCCAAATACTCCAGCGCCAGACGATAGCGCTCACAAAGGCTGTCTGAACCGATCAC
>JAPHSA010000093.1 GCA_026193235.1 Deltaproteobacteria bacterium
CTCCCCTCAAACAACGGGTAACGCCCGCGCTCTTTGGCTAGTGCACAACTGGCCGCAGTACAATGATAAGCAAAGGCTTCCGCCAGTTTATCAACAGCATCGCTCGCACCGACATAAGGAATATCGCGCAGGGCCAGATAATCGGCCAAACCCATCAGTCCGACGCCGATGGTACGCAGCAGTTCATTGTGCCGCTGCCCCTCGGCAACCGGAACATCGGTAATATCGATACAATTATCAAGAATCCGCACTGCGGTTTCACAGATGGCCGGCAGCTCATCATCTTTGACATTCGCCAGGTTGATGGAAACCAGATTGCAGGTATGCACCAGCCCCGGTTCGACATCCCGGCTGATAGTGTCATTTTCAAAACGCTGCGGCCCGATCTTCGTTGGCTTCACCACTGAGTATGATTCAACACAGAGGTTGGTACAAGGGATGATACCGATGTGCTTGTTCGGGTTGGCCCGATTGATCGTATCCTTAAAGGCGATGTAGGGCATACCGGTTTCAATCTGAACCTTCATGATCTCTTTATACAGCGTCTTGGCGTTGACCTTTTCGAACAGCTCAATTTTACCCGCCTCGACTTCAGCATAGAGATGATCGAGAGCCTTTTCGAAATCGCCACCCCACAGATCGGCCAGCTCGTATTGGTACTTTGAGCGAATTTCATGGGGATCAAACAGGTACCAATCCTCGCTGTTTTCTACCGCGCGCATAAACCGATCGGTCACCACCACCTGGGGAAAGATATCGTAGGCCTTGCGCCGTTGGTCGCCATTTTCCGTCTGGATCTCTAAAAATTCTTCGATATCCAGATGCCAGCTATCCAGTGCAACCGTGACTGCCCCAGCCCGCTTACCGCCCTGATTGAAATAGAGTGCAATGTCGTTGACTACGCGGATATTCGGCACCACCCCCCCTGCCCGGCCGAGAGAATTTCTGATGCGCGCGCCCTGCGAGCGAATACGGCTGATACTGACCCCAACACCACCACCACCGGAGCTGATTTGGCCAACCTGCTCAAAAGTATGGAAAATGCTGTTGGTATCGTCATCAAAAGAAGTAATAAAGCAACTGGAAAGATTACCGTTTGGCTTACGCAGGTTGATCAGAATCGGCGTTGCCAGGGAAATTTTACGCATCGCCAGCATGCAGTAAGTATCACGTACCCGTTGTAAGCGGATTTCGTGCGGCTGGTTCTGCTCAATCAAAAGCGCGATGGTCAGCAGAGCTTCCTGCGGCATTTCAATCACCTGGTTATCATATTCAAGCATGTAGCGCTTGATCAACAGGCTGATCCCGGCATAATCATAGTCGTAGTCATACTCCTGCCGCAGGAACTGTCCGGCTTTGTGCAGTTCCTTCTCAGAATATTTTTCCAGCAGTAGCGGGGAATAAATCCCCTTGGCGACAAAATCCTTGACCGTCTGACAGTAGCTTGGGTAGCGGTATTCGTAGGGAATCCCCCGGGCAATATGAACCCGTTTATAAAAATCGACCAGCGTCAATCGTGCCGCCAGAATTCGCCAGTCCGGTTCTTCAATTGATGTCAATCGCAGCGAGGTTTCAATAACGGTTTCATGAATTTCACCGGTCGTCATATTGTTGCGAAAATGAATTTCCAGATTTGATTCCAGCTCGATCGGGTTGATGTCCAACCCTTCCGCAGCCCATTGAATCACCTTACGGATTTTTGCTATGTCGAGTGACGCGGATTCACCATTCCGCTTAATAACACGATAACGCTTGGCCATTTAGAACTACCCTCCCTGTTCAAATATGTACTATATATTGTGTTGTAGACTCGAGAGTATACATGATATTGATAATTATTTAAGACCAAAAAGGTCATTTTTAACAAAAAAGTCCTGGCGCTTTTTTCCTGACGGATAAATCAGGATGAACCATGCTAGGGTCTCAAAGCAACCCCGGGAGATAAAATATTCAGCGGGAGGACCTCAGATGAAAATTCTTTTTCTACACGGACTTGAGTCGGGTCCGCACGGCAGCAAATATCAGGCACTCAAAGAAATCTTCGGCGAGATCATTGCCCCCGATTGTACTGGAGTGAAAGATGAAGCAGAACGGCTTCGAATCATTCAAACGGAACTGAGCACCGGAAAAGAAACTTTTCTGGTGGTTGGTTCGAGCATGGGCGGCTTGATGGCCCTAATTTTACAGCAAGCAAACCCGGATGCAGTCGCCGGAATGGTACTTTGCGCTCCGGCTATTCATCGGCCAGCGGCAGAAGCCTTGAATCTGGACAACCTGCCGCCCACCACTGTCATCCACGGTACTCAAGATGAGGTGGTTCCGTTTGCGGCAAGCAAACCCTTTGGAAAAAGATTGATTGCCGTCGCTGATGATCATCGTTTGAGTAACAGCATGACAGAAATATTGCGTGCTGTTTTTGAAATGCAGTTGACGCTGAGCGGATTTGACAAATCTTAGTTTATCGAGCCCCCCCAATATCCTCCTGTTATTAAGTTCGGAGAGGCAACTGCGAGATATTACCAAAAGCAAAGAAGTCCTAGATCCAAGACAAACCGACATAATCGCTGCAACGAATATTGCGATAGATTGACTCACCGCCCAGATGGCTCCGGGAAAACTGCAATTTTTTATCAGCTCATGTAAATTACTTGTAATAATTAAACGACCGCTCATAAAATCCTAACAATATTAATGGACCTTGCAGCAAATTTATGAAGAATAGATAATAGCGGGGTTTAAAAAATGACTGAGAATAAAACCGTTCTGGTCGTTGAGGACGAAGAAGACATTCTGGCACTGCTGCAGTTTAATCTGATCAAAGCGGGTTATGACGTAGTCTGCACTACTGACGGCGAAGAAGGCCTACAAAAAATCTCAGAGAGACAGCCCGATTTGATTCTGCTTGACCTGATGCTGCCTGGCATCGGTGGTCTCGATATCTGTCGCAAGCTACGCTCTGAAGAGAAGACGACCAATCTGCCGATCATCATGCTGACGGCGCGTGGTGAAGAAGCGGATGTGGTACAGGGTCTGGAACTGGGCGCTGACGACTACATGACCAAGCCGTTCAGCATAAAAGTTTTACTGGCCCGCATACAGACTGTGTTACATCGCAAAAGCAAAAGAGAAGATGTTAGCCCAGGTGAAAAGATTGTCTATGGTGAGCTGGTTGTTCATCCTGACCGAAACACTGTCAAAGTAGCCGGTGACCCGATCGAACTGACCTACACGGAGTTCCGTGTGCTGGTCACCTTAGCCAGCCGTCCCGGCTGGGTATTTACCCGTTATCAGATCGTCAATGCGGTCCGCGGCGAAGATTATGCGGTCACCGACCGTGCCGTTGATGTGCAGATTGCCGGGTTGCGTAAAAAATTGGGTGTCTGTGGTCCTTATATCGAAACCGTCCGTGGCGTCGGTTACCGCTTCCGGGAGGCGACATGAAGCACCGCCGGCTGATCTGGCAACTTTATCCCTCCTACCTGCTGCTGATTCTTTTGGTAATTCTGGCAGTCAGCTGGTTTGTAGTGAACGAACT
Organism: Deltaproteobacteria bacterium; assembly: GCA_026193235.1. Taxonomy (GTDB): domain Bacteria; phylum Desulfobacterota; class Desulfuromonadia; order Desulfuromonadales; family Geopsychrobacteraceae; genus JAPHSA01. Next base: position 3,536 of record JAPHSA010000093.1, read on the forward strand.
GCGTGATTTTCACTATCAACAGACCAATAAAGATCTCCGTGCACGCACCAGCTTAATTGCTGAACAGTTGGCGGGTGAGATCAATGAAAATCAACAGGTCTGGTCGTCGAATATGATCACTCGTCTGGGGAAACGCTCAGCAACCAGAATTACGGTGATTCTTGCAAATGGTCAGGTTCTGGCTGATTCTGACGAAAACCCTCGTTTAATGGATAATCACGGACAACGTCCAGAAATTCTGGATGCTATTAAAAATGGTGAAGGTGTTGCGACCCGCTTCAGTAACACGCTCGGCCAGACTCTTATGTATGTCGCCCTGCCGGTTTATCAGCAAGACCGGTTGGTGGGTATTGTTCGCACCGCCACGCCCCTTTCCGATGTCAATAAGACTTTTCAGGTTATTTATTGGAAAATGCTCTTTGGCGGCTTGCTGATTGCACTCCTGGCCGCGCCGATCTGTTGGTATCTGTCACGGCGCATCAGTCGCCCATTAGAGCAAATGACGATCGGTGCCCAGCGTTTTGCCCAGGGAGATTTTGCTGTCACCCTCAAAGAGAGCGGTTCTGAGGAAAGTATCCGGTTGGCCGCAGCGATGAACCAGATGGCGGTTAAGTTGTCTGAGCTGATCAAGCGGGAAACCAACCAGCGGAGTGAAATCGAAGCCATTCTTAGTTGTATGCTGGAGGGCCTGATCGCAGTTGACAATGATGAACGCTTGATCCGCATGAACCAATCGGCTACCAAATTGTTTGAGGCTTCGACAGTTCCGCTGCCGGGGCGACCAATTCAGGAAGTGATTCGCCAGTCGGAGCTGCAGCGGTTTGTTAAGCGGGCCCTGGAAAATGAGGCTTCGATAGAGGAAGAGCTGATATTGCACGGACCGCAACAGCGCTATCTACATGCCCAGGCGACACCATTGAGTGGTACAGACGGTGAACGGATCGGGGTGCTGATCGTGCTGCATGAACTGACCAGACTGCGGCAGCTGGAATCGGTACGACGCGATTTTGTTGCCAATGTTTCCCATGAGTTAAAAACACCGATTACTGCAATCCGTGGTGCCGTTGAAACTCTGATCGATGAAAATTCCACCAATAAGGCCGAACAACGTTTCCTGCAGATTATTTTCAAGCAGAACAATCGCCTCAATGCACTGGTCGAAGACCTGCTCGATCTCTCGAGAATCGAACAGGGGGTCATCGGCGGCAGCTGGGATATGCAGGTCAGCCCTTTGCTCCCGGTCCTGGAAAGTGCCCGGCTGGCATGTGAAAGTCTGCTGAACGAGAATCGGATCGAACTGAAGATTGTCTGTGCAGAGAAAATAAAGGCACGTATTAATCCGTCGCTGCTTGAACAGGCGGTTATCAACCTGCTGACCAATGCTATCAAGTATAGTGCCGAGGGGGGGCAGGTCATTATCGAAGCCACTGAACTGGAAGAACAGATCAGTCTGCGGGTGCAAGACTTCGGGTGCGGCATCCCCGAAGAGCATTTGTCCCGCCTGTTCGAACGTTTTTA
>JAPHSA010000254.1 GCA_026193235.1 Deltaproteobacteria bacterium
TGGATTCCTGGACACACTCGAATACATGGTAAACCCAATTTTTTTTGGTAAAATTCTGAACTGTCAACCAATATGGATATCGGACACAACTATTATCGCTTCATCTGTTAATAATAGTATTGTATTGTAAATTCGATTATCCTTATATTTATTCAGGATCTAATTTATTTAAAATTTTAGCTTATATAAATAATTATATTTAAAAATATCTTCGAGCGTGAACATATGTTTGTTAGTTATAAAGAATTATTGTGGATGTTAAGACAAGTTTACGGCCAAAGAGTAAATAGGGAAAAATTAATTCGTAAATTTACTAATCATGGAATTTCTAGCTTATTGCCTTACTTTGACGGAATAGAATTAATTTTTTATAAATCAAGTGACAAGCTTGGAGTTGTAAAAAATGTTTTAAGTTCTTTAGAGGTAAGAATTAATCATGAAATAAATTTTCCTCATGATAGTATTATGGATATATCTTTCCGAGATTTTGAAAAGAATTTGTTTCCAATACTTATTCAATCAATAAAACTTGAAAAATTTTCTACCTTAGAGAAAGGTGCTAGGGTTAGCGTAAGGCTAGATAGTGGTGCGAGTTATGCTCAGCCTGGAAGTGAAGGTTTTATCACTGAAAAATTTCATGATGTGTCTAAGGTTAGATTTTACTCCAGTGCTGGTCGTTATGGCATTGATATATTTTCAACTGAGGTTCCTGACGAAGAACTTCAACTTTTGAAGGTGGATAACCTTTTAGATAGACATCATGATCTTAGTGGCATTGCCCAATACTTTTTCAATGATTCAATGTTGCGGGCTATGAGGTCAAGTATTGATTCTTCCGTTTATTCCTTTGCGGCAAATCTTGCGATTAATTTCTTAGTTGATGAAGGCTTCATAAAAATTGAAGGCGATGAATTTATTAGTGAGCCTAACCGAATCTTTTCCGTTCTTGCTCCTAAGTTGGATGAGACATATAGGGATGCGAGTTTGTTTAGCTCTCACAGTTTGTCTTCGCCCCCTTCTGAGAGGAAGCCTCATGTATTACGTTTAGAGTTAACAACAGGGTGCGATTATAATAGGTGTACTTTCTGCTCTGAGTATACTGATTTCGAGCCTGTAACGAAATCTTTTGACGAGTTCAGACAGCACGTAGATAGCGTTGTTGGCTCTATAGGATCTGAAAAATCAAAGATCCAGAGAGTGTTCATTGGTAGTGGGAACTCGTTAGGAGTTGATAGCGAACTATTACTGGAAGCATTAGATTATGTGAGAGGTATCTTCAACCCTCGAAGGATTTCTCTTTATGGCAGGACTGCTTCGATATTGGAGAAGTCTGTTGATGAATTGAAAAGGCTTAAGGACGCCGGTTTTTCCTTGATTTATTGGGGGCTGGAGAGCGGGTCTGATGAAGTTTTAAGTTATATCTGTAAGGATTGTACCCGTAAAGAAATGATTGAAGCTTCGAAAATGTTGGTTGAAGCGGGCATTGAAACTTCCGCTATGTTAATGCCAGGGGTTGGTGGCTTGAGATTATCAGAGGAGCACGTTACTGGCACCCTGGAATTACTCCATAACATTGACCTGAAGTACCTTACCTTGCTCTCTATTAATCCTTGCGAGAATTCATTGTATGCCAGAAATATTAACTCGGAAAGAGACAATAGGCCCTTGACCCCTGACGAGGTTAATACCCAGGTTTACAGGCTGTTGGAAGGTTTAAGCCCTTCTGGTTTACAAATAGCTATGTTCACAGAAGAGGTTGATCAAGCGAGTAGTAATACTATGAGGTTTAACTATCAATTCACAGAGGCTAATAAGGAACTTTTTCTAAGAGATTTTTGGAAGTAGTTGATAGGAAATTGCTTTCTGTGAATCGCGCCTCCAGCGCTGTGAACCGTCACTCCATCAAAAAAACATCTTCAAATATCAGGATTGTACTTTTGCAGAGGACAATCAGTTGAGCTTGCAGAGATTTCAAAAATAGCAAGTTTCGACATGTTCCGCCCCCCCAGCTCACCATTTAAATGTAGCATCCTGCGGGTACCTTTCCCGCAGGGACTTAGAAGTTATAAGTCCCTAGCGTCTAGCCTGACCCAGGACACCGCCCTTTCACGCAAGTGGGAGGGTCTTTTTGATTGTATTGCTTACAGGATTCGAAGCGGAATGAGCGCTGATTTGATGTCAGAAAAGCGGCCAGGGAAGGCCGCGCCAGCGAATGCAGGGGAGCCGACGCAGGAGCGCGCGTGATGCGGGTGACGAAGTGGGCGAATCCCCCTGGGGACGCCA
>JAPHSA010000217.1 GCA_026193235.1 Deltaproteobacteria bacterium
CCTCTACTACTTAATAAATAAAATATCATTCAGTAATTATAAAAGTTTATTTTAAGCATGAAAAAAAGCAGAAATAACTCAATCAAAAACAGCTCGTTTAACGCGAAAAACCTGCTTATATTTTAGGCAAAGAGGTAAAACACTGCTTTCATGCAAGTTGGATTTTCGGATAAGCCAGTTTTTCACAACGCTATCCACAGAAGCTGTGTACAGCTACAAGTCAACTCAGTCCAAATTTATTTTATTTATTTATTTTAGATAGTTAAGCCACTCTAAACTGTTTTCTAAATCATAGAGGAACTGCGCAATCTGCGGGGCTCCCATTGAGTTTTTCCAGCGCATGAGGGAGAACCGGCAACAATACCGCTAGATTTTCCCGGACACCCTTGGGACTGCCGGGGAGGTTGATGATCAGGGTTTGATTTCTGACCCCGACCAGTGCCCGTGACAGCATAGCTCGAGGAGTGATCTTCATGCTTGCTGAGCGCATGGCTTCAGCCATACCCGGTACCAGATAATTAATCACCGCTTGAGTGGCCTGTGGGGCACAGTCGCGCGGGCTCAATCCGGTGCCACCGGTTGTCAGGATTAAATCAAGGTGTAAATCGTCGGACCAGCTTTTCAACATCATGATAATCGTATCCAGATCATCCGGAATAATTTGATAGCGCGCGACTTCACCCAGTTCTGCCACCATCTCAGCTAATAAACGACCACTTTCGTCAACTCGTTCGCCCCGTGACCCCTTGTCGGAAAGCGTCAAGACCCCGATGCGATAATCATTCTTACCCATCCATATTCCCCTTGAGTTTTGAACTACCTTTTTTTAGTCATCAACATCCGCCTGGCATTATTGCTAATGACCTGAGTGACATTACGACTTTTAGCTAGTTCCTTGATATCCCGCTCCGACAGAAAAGTCATATATCTCATTGCCGTCTGCAACGGAGTCCGCGGGTGGGTAACCAGCGCTTTTTTCATGTCATAATTCTTGACCCAATCCCGGTTCAATAAGATGGTCCGGATCAGTTCATCACTACTGCTCCGATTTTTCGCGACCATCAAAACCTCACCTTCAGTAATCCGAGGATTTTTAAGGACGGCTGTATGCACCTGCTTATTAGACTCCCGAATCAATAGGGTTCGCCATTCCTTGTCTCCGGTCAAAGCCATCTTAATCTTATCAGAAACCCCCATTTCCTGGAGTTCCTGATATTTTGACAGCGTCTCTTCATCGAGTTCATCCTCAGCAAAATCATCCAGAGTTTCTTCTGCATCATCTTCAGTCGGTTCAGTTTCCAATTCCTCCTTGACCGGGGGGGCCGGTTCCTGAACAGGCTCGACCCAGCCGAGGCGTAATTTCATGACCTTATCGGCGTGCGGGTTATTGATGATCGCAACTCTTAAAGCATCGGCTTTACGGATGATTTGGTCATTATGCGACAGCATATCCAGCACATCGCCGGAACTGTTTTCAGCCAGGAACATCAAACTTTTTATCCCGATCATGCGGTGCGCCAGGGCGGTCTGCATCACCACCGCATCCTGAAAACGCAAACGCACAATCAGATCAATAATTGAGGGATGTAATTCCTGCTGGCCAAGAGCCGCAAGTAAAATTTGAGCCGGAAGGGTCTTAAGAGTACTGTAGGCTTCATTTTTCAGCTCTTCATTCTCGCCATGGTAAAAAACGAAGAGAACCGTGACCAGGTTTGGACCGGACATCGGCAATGCGCCCCGAGCAGCGGCTAAACGGACACTGTGCCCGCCCCACTTGCTCATGATTTTGGCAACCTCAGCCGGGATTTTTATCTGAACTTTTTCAGTTTCCTGATGATAATCAGTCAAACAGACCTCATTCCACTGCTAACGTCTTTACTGTAAAACCGCGACTGCGGATATGCTCCGCGACCTGTTTCGCAGTCTGCTGATCAGCCTGCAGGGCAATCAATATGGTTCCCTCCATCATTATTTCGGTAGTAACTTCCGTCACGCTGATGTTTTGCTTTTCCAGGCTCTCCCTGAGTTGATCTGCACCGCTCTGTTCATGAAAAGAGCCGGCATAAAGTGCTCTCTTATCAGCTTCCGGCAGTAAAAATGCTGTATTTATTGTTTTCTTCAATTTGGCTAAGCGCTTTCGAGCCTCATCCGCCGGATAGCTTCCTTCGCGCAGACGAATCATCCTAACCTGGCCGCGCCCGGCTACCTGCTGCACCTGTAATCCAAGGTCTCGAAGTGTTTCGGTTGCTTGCCGAACTTCCTCCTGATTAATAAACGGACCGACATGCACTGAATACAGGGGACTGTTCACAGTTTTATCCGGTGGCGGTGAAGACTTATCCTGGCCCTGAGATTGTTGCATTGGGGGGGGCGTTACATCAACAGAAACAACTGTTTTTATCTCTTGAGGCATGTCAGTCAGCAGAGAGTTGGAAACAGTCCGCGGTGGAATAGGTAGTCTTTGAGCAACCGGTTGGATTCCTTGCGGCAGGTTCTGTGCTACAGGAGTAAAGGTTTTTAGAAAAACAACCCCCGCGCCAATTAATATTAAACACAGGAGTAGCACGAGCAGCCCCGGCCAGGACAGAGATCGTCTAGGCTGGCTGACGGCTTTGACTTCGCGGCCAGTCAACCGTTCTACCGGATGCGTGTCGGAATCATCGAGGAGGAGAGCTTCCAGTCTTGGCGTGTTACTGTGGTTAACGGCTGAGTTATCAGCGACCCCAGAGGCCTCTTTGGTTAGTTCTGGAAACCCAGGTTTCTGGTCCATCAGCACCCCGCTCCTGATCAGTTGGCAGCCCAAGCCCAGGGGCACTGCCTATACAGTGCCCCGGTTCCTGTTTAATCCTTACCCTGTTCCTCGAGAATCTTCGCCGTCTGGTGTGTCGGCACTTCTTCATACTTGCTGAATTCCATCGTGAACATGCCACGATCAGAGGTCATTGAACGCAATTCAGGAGCATATCTGAGAACTTCGGCCATTGGCACCTCGGCACTTATCACCTGACTGTTGGCTTGAGGCTCGACTCCGACAACTTTGCCACGCCGGGAGTTCAAATCACCGATGACATCGCCCATACAGTCATCCGGCACGGTCACTTCCATCGCCATGATCGGCTCCAGAAGAACTGGTTTACAGACTTCCATCGCTTTTTTGAAGGCCATGGATCCAGCAACTTTAAACGCCATTTCTGAAGAATCAACGGAATGGTGAGAGCCGTCATAGAGTGTCACCTCAACATCAACAACCTGATTCTTCGTCAATGGGCCAGTTTTCATGGCTTCGATAATTCCCTTGTCGACAGCAGGGATATAGTTTCGTGGCACAACACCACCCACAACCTTGTCGACAAATTCGTAACCCGCACCGCGAGGCCGGGGCTTCACTTCAATCCAGACATCACCAAACTGACCCCTACCACCGGATTGTTTTTTGTACTTTCCCTGAACCTGAGTTGAGGCTTTAATTGTTTCTCGGTAAGGAACCTTGGGTTCTTTGAGTACGACCTCAGCACCATATTTACGCTTGAGACGCTCTACGGCAACTTCAAGGTGGATCTGCCCCATACCTGAGAGAACCATCTCTTTGGTTTCCTCATCACGGTTAACAGTCAAGGTGGGGTCTTCCTCCATCAATCGCTGTAAACCCGTATAAATTTTATCCTCTTCGCCCTTATTTTTCCCCTCCAGAGCAAAGGAAATGATTGGTTTCAGCGGCACCAAGGGCTCATAGATCACCTGGTGTTTCAGGTCGCACAGGGTATCGCCAGTAGCCGTAGCTTTTAATTTTGGGACAGCAATGATATCTCCAGCCGCGGCCAGATCAATCGGAGTCTGCTTTTTTCCTTCAAGCTTGAAAATATTACTGATCCGTTCCTTCTCATCCTTGTTTGGATTGTAAACCACTGTATCCGGGGAGAGGGTCCCTGAATACAAGCGCATCAAGGTCAACTTGCCGGCGTAGGGATCATTGATCGTTTTGAATACCATAGCCGAAAACGGTTCATCTTCACTTGGGTGGCGTTCAACGGACTCTTCAGTATAGGGCTTAACCCCGACCTGGGTTCCCTTATCAACAGGTGAAGGCAAGCAGACCGTGATGTAATCAAGCAGCTGGCGAATGCCGATATTTGCGGTCGCACTACCACAGAAAACCGGAGTAAATACACCGGTAAGCGTCCCCTCACGGAGTCCGGAGAGAATTTCTTCTTCACTCAGGTTTTCGCCTTCGAGGTATTTTTCCATCAATTCATCATTAGCTTCGGCAACAGCTTCAAGTAATTGATCACGCAGACGCTCTGCTTCTTCCTGATATTCAGCGGGGATTTCCCCTTCTTCATAGGTTCCTTTTTCGTCAAACTGGTATGTACGTGTCTTCATCCGTACAAGATCGATGGTTCCTTTAAAATTTTCCTCGGCACCGATCGGCATGGTCACGACCACAGCTCGAGCGCCAAGTGATTTCTCCATATCATCGACTGCTTTGAGAAAGTTGGCCCGCTCCTTATCCATTTTATTCACAAAAGCAATCCGGGGGATTTCAAAATCATCACACCAGTTCCAGATTTGCTTGGTCTGAGATTTGGTGCCGGAAATCGCGGAGACAATCACCACGGCTCCGCCTAGAACCCGCAGGCAACGACGCGTATCATGAAGGAAGTTACTGACCCCGGGAGTATCGACAATATGCAGGCTGAAGCCGTTCCAGGCACAATGGTTCAGACTGGCACTCAATGTCGCCTGGCGTTTTATCTCTTCTTCCTCAAAATCCATCGAGGAGGTCCCGTTATCGACTTTACCCAGCTTATCGTTCATCCCCGTGTTGTAAAGAATGGCCTCCACCAACGAGGTTTTACCGGCGCTGTTGTGCGCCACAATTCCTAGATTTCTCAGTTTAGTCGTGTCGTACTTACCCATGAAGCGCTCCTTTTCAGAAAAAGCCTGCTACGGAGTTCCGCTATCAACAGAGCTCCATTTCATTGATGCCTTCGACATCAAGATAACAGGGTATGAGATAACAATTACCGGGTCAGACCCGATTCCTTTCATAGAGAATACGTAACCCCTCAAGCGTTAAAAATGGTTCCACCTGATCAATGCATTCGGTTGCTTCAGCTATCGGTGCAGCGAGACCTCCCGTTGCAATCACCCGGGGAGATGTCGCCAACTCTTTCTTCATGCGACTGACAATACCCTCAACCAGGCCAACATAACCGAAGAAAATGCCCGCCTGCATGCTATTAATCGTGTTTTTAGCAACAATCTGACTGGGGCGGGAAAACTCGACCCGGGGCAGTTTACTTGCACGATCAAACAAGGCATCAGCAGAGATACCCACACCGGGAGCAATGGCACCGCCCAGATAACTCCCATCGGCCGAAATCACATCAAAAGTTGTTGCCGTGCCAAAATCAACGACAATTAGCTCACAAGGTGTTTTTTCATAGGCGGCTACTGCGTTGACAATCCGGTCGGCGCCAACTTCACGAGGATTATCATAGAGGATCGGCATCCCGGTTTTCATGCCAGGACCAACGACAAAAGGAGTCAATTGAAAATATTGGCGGCAAAGTCCCTCAATCGTATTCAACATCGGTGGCACAACACTGGAAACAATAATATCGCTCAAATCAGTAAACTGAAAACCGGACAGGCGGAACAGATCATTGATCAACATGGCGTATTCATCAACGGTACGATACTTGTCCGTCCCGACGCGCCAATCCTTTTTCAGGGTTTGCCCGGCGTAAATACCAAGGACAGTATTCGTGTTTCCAACATCAATCACCAACAACATAAATGAAACTGGCTCCCCATCAATTTTCTAGCGGACGGACATCACCGGCCAGGATTCTTTCGATTTGTCCATTAGCACAATGCACTCGCAGAGCACCATCCTGGTCCAAACCCACAACAGTTCCCTGTATAGCTCCGGAGGGCTGTTCTACAGATACCGCACTGTTCATCATCGTACAGAGCCCTTCCCAGCGGCGTCTTATCGGCGCAAATCCCTGAGCCTGAAACTCCAGATAATATTGATCGAGCAGCTGCAAAAAGGTGCAGAGAAAAGATCCACGGTCAACGGGTCTGCCCGTCTCCAGAAAAGCAGAAGTTGTCGGATATTTAAGAGCATCAGGGAACTGTTCAGCAGTCATATTCAAGTTGATCCCGACACCAAGGATAACAAAATGAATCCGTTCTGTTTCTGCGTTCATCTCGTTAAGCAGCCCGGCGATTTTCGCTCCACCTACAAGCACATCGTTGGGCCATTTGACAGTAGCTGACAGTTGACAGACTTGATTTAGCGTTTCAGCAACGGCGACAGCAGAAAGAAAGGTTAGTTGTGGTGCCTGATGCACCGGAATTTGAGGTTGTAAAAGAATGGAACAATACAGGTTAACTGCGGAAGGGGATTCCCAGCGCCGACCCAGACGACCTCGGCCGGCGCTTTGTCGGTCGGCAATAACGACCGTGCCTTCTGCTGCACCCTGCTCAGCCATCTTTCTGATTTCGACATTCGTCGAATCGATCTCTTCAAAGGAGACGACCTGCTTGCCGATAATCACAGTCTTCAGGTTACTTTGAATTTCGGCGGCACGCAGCAGGTCGGGCGCTTCAAGCAAACGATAACCAAGCGCATGTTTCGCTTCAATTGTATATCCTCGCTCACGCAGAGCCTTGATCTGTTTCCAGACAGCCGCACGGGAAATACCCAGCATTTGACTGATTTCCTGACCCGATACATAGCGCTCTGGATGAGGTTGAAACAAACTGAGAATTTTATCGCGCGTGGTCAATGGCTCACCCGTTAACAAAACAGCAACGAAATATCTGCAGCTTTGACCGAATGTGTCAGCTCACCCACAGAGATGATATCGACTCCGGTTTCCGCAATCTCACGAACCCGCTCCAGATTAACACCACCGGAAGCTTCCACTAAAGCTCTGCCCGCAATCAGATCGACGCCCTGGCGCATGTCATAGAGGGTCATATTATCGAGCATAATGATATCTGCACCCGCTTGGAGGGCTTCTTCAACCTCAGTCAGATTCTGAGTCTCAATCTCTATTTTAAGCGTATGTGGAAGTTGCTTCTTTGCCCGTGAAATGGCAGCGGTAATTCCACCAGCCGCAGCAATATGATTTTCTTTAATCAGCACTCCGTCAAACAAACCAATCCGGTGATTCCGCCCTCCACCCATGCGGACCGCATATTTATCCAGAGCACGCAAGCCAGGAACCGTTTTCCGGGTATCGACAATTGTCGCACGGGTTCCATCAACCTCGGCAACGTAACGCGCCGTCAAACTGGCGATGCCAGACATCCTTTGCAACAGGTTCAGAGCGACCCGCTCCCCGCGCAGCAGAACCGATGATTTCCCTTTCAGCCAAGCAACGACATCCCCTTTGTGTACTGGTTGACCATCGACAAAGATTTTTTCAAATTTGACTTCGCTGTCGAGCAGACGAAAAACTTCTGCGGCAACATCAATCCCTGCAAGGATAAAATCTTCTTTGGCGACCAGTTCTGCGCGTGCGGTAGAATCTGCCGACACAGTAACTTCGGTAGTGACATCTCCGAGGCCAATATCCTCTTCCAAAGCGGTACGTATAATGCGTTCAACTTCAAACTGCATTGTATCAATCTCCATGCAGGAAAGCCCTGAAATGCCGTGCCATATGCGCAAAAACGAAATCTACCTATAGCATAACGCCCAATCTACCCGCAACCGAAAACACCCCGGGCGGCTGAGGGAATCTCCTTTACATTTCCGCGACTTGTGATAAAAATAGGGGCTTCATGAGAACAGCGCTGAAGCGAATTTCCAAAGGAGTCTCAAATGAAAAGATACTTTGTTCTGATCTTGATTGCATTCCCCATTATTCTGGGGGGCTGTGTCAGCAAAAACACCTTCCAACAAAAAGTCAACGAAGCTGACCTACTCTCACGCGATGTTGCCAACCTCAGCGCAACTACTGCCGAATTGCGCCAGGACAGAAAAAAACTACAGGATGACCTGTCCAAACTCAATGCCCGACTGGTAGACGTTCTTCAGCAGAATTCAAAACTTCAGCGTGATCTTTTAGCGGCCTATGCCACCCAGGAACGCCAGGAAGGCAACCTGAGTCTCCATCAGCAGCAGATCGAAGCGATGCGCGAGCAGCTGGCAGATATGCAACAAACAAATGATCAACTCCTAACCACAATTGAGGAGTTGAATCAGGCTTTGGAAAAAGAAAAGATTGCCCGGGAAGCGCGTCTTGCCAAGGTCAAGAATACTTACGATCAGCTGGTTGGCGCCCTTGAGCAGGAGATCCAACGAGGAGAACTGACCATTTCGAACCTTGAGGGGCAGCTATCCGTAAACCTGCTCAACAATATTCTGTTCGATTCGGGTAAAACAACAATCAAGAAAGACGGGGAAAAAGTTCTTCAAAGTCTGGGAGATGTCCTCAATAAATTCCCGGACAAAGCACTGCAGATTGCCGGCCATACCGACAATGTCCAGATTAGCAGTCGCCTGATCGAACAATTTCCATCCAACTGGGAGCTGTCTACGGCCCGTGCCACCAGTGTTGTCCATTTTCTGCAAGATACCGTTGGCCTGCCAGGTGAACGCCTGATCGCCGCCGGATACAGCGAATATCAACCGGTCGCCAGCAATGAAGAGGCAGAAGGTCGTGCCCAGAACCGCCGGATTCAGATCCTGTTGGTGCCCTTCAAGACCGGACAGGCAACGGAGTAAAATAACTGAAAAACGTAAATTTCAAGCCCGGAGAAGCTAACCTTTCCCGGGCTTGTTTTTTTCGGGTATTTGGAATCTAGTGTGGAAAATACCGAGATGCTTTTAACTCAAAACAGAATTTGTTGGTTGAAAAGAGAAAATCTGTAGTACAGCCGGATGTGAAATTTTCAAATTTTACTGCATATGAAAAACAGTCTCTTCCAATCCCAATTTAGTTACCAAATGTAAAACCCTGACTCATGAAATAAAAGAAGCGGAGTCATTCTAGCAACTCAAAAACAGCAGGAAGATTTTTAAGCATCTCTCTGCTTCTTCTGCTTCACACAGTGAAGCCCATGAACCGCATCCAAGCCCTGCCGGTTCAATTTAAATCACACTAAAATATGTTTTTTTGATCTGGGATTGACACCCGAGAAATCGGTGTTATGAGATTAATAAGAAACAAACGTTACCCGAAAAGCCAAGCTCTTGACAGCAAGGGTACGGAAAGCTCCGGGTCTGATCGTCAGGCGGCCGAGCTGCCGAAGGGAAACCGTGCGGGCAGTTCGGCATTGTTTTTTGCATCTGTTCGCGTTCTTCCCGACAACCCGTTTCACGAAGGAGGTCGTCATGAGGCAAACCGCAATGCTTCGTTTCATGCTCACGGGTATACTGTCCCTGCTTCTGTTGTTTGGATCGATTGTCTCAGTTTCAGGTCAATGGGGTGCTCCCGGCAGCCAGCAGCAGTACCCCGAACAACAGCAGTACCCCGAACAACAGCTGTACCCTGGAACACAGCAGTACCCTGGAACACAGGCGACTCAACCCAGCCAGCCCTGGAATGCAACGGGAGGTGCGAATCAGGGCTTTAGAGATGCCTTTGGCCGTTTCAGTGCGAATCTGCCAGCCGGCACGGTTCCCATGGGTGCCACTTACAACTTCAGTGTTCCGTCATCCATGTGCCAGGTCAGCATCATGTCAATCGCCCAGGATCAGATGTTCCAGATGCAGCAGCAAAATTTTTCTAACATGATGAGGCAAATGGGCGCAACAATCGATGCCGATCAACCTATGGATGTCAATGGTCGCCAGGGACGGCTTATTGCTGTCACCATGCGTGATCAGAACACGGGAATGTCGACCCACTCGATGAATGTATTTATCTCCGGGCCCGGGCTCTGGATCCAGGTGATGGGGCCGGAACAGAACATGCAGCAAATCGGACAGGTGTTTAATTCGGTGATGTCAGGACTGCAATTCTGAATAGAAACCACAGCGGTTGAGCGCAGCGAATCGCTTGACTTAGGGCCTGTTCGGTGCAGCCTGATTAGCGGTTGAGTTGCCAGAGCGGAATCTCCCGGTATCGCTCATGGCCTTCAGCCTGATTCATTCTCTGGACGATCTCCTTCGACCAGCCGAGGTTGACGTCGCCTTGCTCACCGGTCAGGCTGTCCTCGACGATGCGCGTGCCCTGGATAGCTTCTATCCACTTGTAGTGCGTCCTCTGCTGGGTGACCTGTCGGTTGCCGCTGGCCTGCCGGTAGATCTCTCCCGCTTCCCTGAGGTTGTTCATCGCCTCATCGAGACGTGCAATAATTTCCCCCCTTGATGTGCGTGCCGACCCCCAGATTTCAATAAGCACGGGGAGATTCTGCGGGAATGTTTCAGACGGTGAAGCAACGTAAGTCGTGTAGAGGACCCAAATTCCGGTTGGGCCGATATCGCCCAGCATGACATATTGGATACCCCGGTAGCGCTTGCCCGACATTTCGTATTCGTAATCAATATAGGCTGCCTGCGAGTATCCGGGCACCGGCGGAGCCGGGGCGACTTCAACCAGGCGCAGGATTCTACGGGGTGCGATACCTCGCTGCTGGTTTGCGCTGTTCATGAACTCGGTATATGCATGAAGGACCGAGACCGGATCGATCGGGTCAAAAACCGGTCCCTGATAAGGGATACCGGCAACATTGGCGAATTGGTTAGCTGCTGCCCTGGTCGTGACCGGGGTCCATAGACCTCGCTCAATAATGCCGTGGGGCCCTTCGGCTGAGGCCATCCCTTTCTGCGCGAAGGTGATGACCCATCCTTGCGGGAGCCTCATTGATCCGCTACCGTCCGGAAAGGGTGTGTCCCGCCAGTTTCTTGCCGGTGTGGCCGAAGTGACCGGAGGGGCGCCTCCCCCTCCGGTCAGTGCCATCAATTGCGGCAGGCTCTGCCTGATGGCCTGGGGACTGTCAAACACGAAGCCCGTCGTACCGGTTCCGCTGCCGACCAAGGCGTAGGCAACCCCACCGATCGGTGCGCCCTGGAGGGTTGAGCGGAAGACGGCTTGGGCACTTCGATTGTCGAGATCACAAAACCCCGCAACAACTTCCGGCATGCCACGGAAAAAGCCGCTGACCTCCCTCAGGGCGCGGGCCAGCAAGTCCGACGCAGAACCTGTGCCCGTGCGGGTTGCGACCAGATGTCCGCCTGAGACCGACGGGTCGGTCAGGAGAGAGTAACCATCGGGTATCTGTTGCGCCATAGTTGGTGCCGCCAGCGAGAACAATAGCAAGCAGCAACCAAGAACCGTCAATTTGCGATTTTGTTTCATGTCTGGCAGCCTCTCAAGTCATATTTTACCATGCTGACACCAATTTTATCTTTTGTCGGCACCAAGTCAATTGGTCGGTAGGAAAGTTATTCGTACAGGAGCTTCAGTCGAGAATCCAAGCTGTTGCAAAGGTATATTGGCCTGTTGATCTCGTTGAAAAGGTGGACGCCAATATTCTAAAAAATTGCAGCGACGAGCAAAGGAAGCATCGTGTTGACATACGATGACTAGCGAAAGGTGTAGACAGAAAAGGACGCGGTACTGAAGCAACCGATATAAATTTACGAGCTTTTATTTATTAGCGATTATGAAATAGTGAAATCGCTTGAATGATCAGATGGCGTGTTTTTCATATGTAACTATTATTGCGAAGCAATCTGACCAATTCTAATTTACAATTTCAAAGTAAAATCCTGGCTTTTGAAACAAAAAAAGTGGAGCCATTGCCGGGGCGTCTGGCGCATCGTCTCCAACCGCAGCTATTGCAAAGTCAAGGTGGTTACCCGAGGGAAAGAAGGTCATCACAGGCGACGCTCGTCTAGCGGCAATAGGAATTCCGAGTAGCCCATTGTAAAAGCCTTCCGAGCGTCGTTGGATGAGGGCCTCAATCACTACATGGCCAAGTGACTGTACCTTAAGGTTAATTCCTTCCGTGCGGGACGGAAATCACTCCCGTTACCAAGTTATCGTTATTAAACCCTCTTTGCCTAACGTCAGGAG
>JAPHSA010000084.1 GCA_026193235.1 Deltaproteobacteria bacterium
ATTTAGCTAAAAACACATTAAAAACAGTGAGTTCCATTTCGTAGAGCATTGTATCACCGTTCTTTCGCAAATAGTACGTATTTTCCCGGGACATGAATTCCAGGCTTTGACAAACAAGGATCACGCTGGACAGGAGTCGATAGACTCTGATTTGCAGGACAAGGTGAGATGAATTTTGCTTGTCAAAACTTAGCAGATTTGAAACATCTTCAGATTTGCTGTTTCAAAAGTGTTTCCCTGACTTTTGAAACATTGAGCTCGTGTGATGTGTCCGTATTGAAGGCAAGGACACATACTAACACTAAACAATTATTTGGAATCTGAGTGAGCCGGTTTTGTCATACGAGTGGTTACAAGAGACACTCGTCAAAATAGCTATCCATAAAACCGATCAAAAACATTATAATTATCGATATTATCTGTTTGGAAATCAGTTTTATCCGGATTATTGTATCACTCATATGTATGTATTTATTATCCCAGGAGGTTGATCATGCAAAAACAGTTTTTTCCGAGAGTTTTTCTGGCGCTATTGATAACACTATTGTTGACTCTGCCTGCGATTTCTGGGGAGTTGGATCGCTTTGCAGGCTTGTCGGGTAAAATTGATATAGCCGGAGGTACGGCGCACATTCCGGTGATGAATGATGCTGCCAAGAACATTATGACCCTTTATCCTCAGATCAATATCACCATCGCTGGTGGCGGTTCCGGTGTTGGCGTGCAGAAAGTTGGTGAGGGATTAGTAGACATCGGCAATGCGGGTCGGCCGATCAGTGAGAAGGAATTAAAGAAATATCCAGGATTAGTCTCTTTTCCTTTCGCCGTTGATGGGGTTGCTCCAATAATTTACCCTGCCAATCCGGTTTCCGAACTGACCAGCACCCAGATTCAGGCCATCTTTGCCGGAAAAATCGTAAACTGGAAAGAGGTTGGCGGTGATGATGCAGAAATCCATCTTTACAGTCGCGATGAGGCCAGTGGAACGAGAGAGGTCTTCTGGAAAAAGTGCTTAAAAAAAGGTGTTGTTACTGAATCAGCAAACATTGTTCCATCGAATGGGGCTATGAAAGTGGCAGTTTCCCGTGACCGCAATGCTCTTGGATACATGAGTATCGGGCATATCGATGAAACAGTCAAAACGGTGACTCTGGACGGGATTGCGCCGAACCAACAAAATGCCGTCAACGGTTCCTACCCAGTGGTTCGCAAACTGTTTATGAACACCAATGACGCACCTGCGCCACTGGTTAAGGCTTTTATCGACTATGTTCTGGGGAGTGAGGGGGCGAAAAGCATCAGTAGTCACGGCTACATCCCTATTAACTAAAACGCCTCAAAGGTACACTTGTTTTTTGAATCCACCTCATAAAGACAACCGACATCCAGCTCAGATGGGAATAAAACCGCACCTGAGCTGGACGACAAAGTGCGCGGAGGGATTGTTGCGAAGTGCGGCAATTTTTTCCGCGCTGATTGTTGTGGCACTGTTTGGTTTTTTAGCCTATTTCACCCTGCCTCTTTTAATTGATGGGCAGTTTACAGAGTTGTTTTCCAGTCACTGGCGACCGTTCCACGGAGAATTCGGCATTCTACCGATGATTGCCGGAACTCTGGCACTGGCAATTTCAGCACTGCTGATTGCCTATCCTCTGGGCATTGGAATTTGCCTTTTTGTCCATGGTCTGGGACCTGCCCGTTTGGCACGTCCCGTCCTTTTACTTATTCATTTTATGACCGGCATCCCGACGGTAGTTTACGGTTTTGTCGCGGTTTTTCTTCTGGTGCCGCTGTTGCGGGATTATTTCACCTCCGGAACGGGATTTTCACTTCTGGCCGCGGCACTGACATTAAGCATACTAATTCTTCCGACTATCGTACTGCTGATCAACAGTCAGCTCCAGCAGGTTGTCATGACCCTGCGCCTGACTGCAACGGCACTCGGCATCGCGCGCGTTCAGGAGTTAATCCGCATCAGCTTACCGGCCGCATCTTATGGTTTGCTGGCGGCGGCTATGCTCGGTTTTGGAAGAGCCG
>JAPHSA010000284.1 GCA_026193235.1 Deltaproteobacteria bacterium
ATGCTCTGCTTGTCAAACTCACAACAGCCGGAGCAGAGACCGTATATTTCACGAGAGACGAGACACTGCGCCAATTAGGCACCGATAAAGGTGTTATCGGGTCGATCCATCAAGGATCTCAATTCAGCAACCTGCTGTTGAAAGGTCTTAAAACTGTTTTTTGGTATTGACTTGGCCATCGGAATCTTGGCTGTGATTGGGTTCACCGCACGCCCTTTTATATGCAGCTCATAGTGTAGATGAGGACCCGTGGAACGTCCTGTATTTCCAGATAAGGCGATCCGTTCACCCCGTTTGATTTTCTGACCACGCTTGACAGTGATTCGGCTGAGATGGAGGTAACGTGTCACATAGCGGCCATCATGTTTAATTTCAAGATATTTCCCGGCGAAAGGATGGTTTTTTACCCGGACAACCTCTCCATCACCAGTGGCATAGATCGGGGTTCCGATCGGCATGACAAAGTCAACACCCTTATGGGGAGAAATCCGCCCGCTAACTGGATGCCGACGGGCGGGGTTGAATGCAGAACTGATCCGGAAACGCCCTTTGTAAGGATAACGTTGAAAAGCCCGGGCAAGGCTCTCTCCATGCTCATCGTAATAATTTCCATCCTCGAACAGAAACGCCGTATAACTGTGGTTGCGGGAAAAAATCCTTACCCCCTCAATTTGACTCTGGCCGGTTAACTTTCCATCAACCAATTGCAGACTCCGCACAACCTGAAAGCGATCACCGGATCTCATGTCGCGGGAAAAATTGATCTTGTTCTTAAAGAGATAAGAAATATTGCCGACCTCCTGCTCACTTAGACCGGCCAACATAGCTGAGCCGTAAAAGCTGCCAGAAATCTCGGCATCAATCAGTTGACTTGCCCAGGTTCCAGACAGGATATTCTCTTCATAGTCAAAACTGTTTTCATCAACGCGATAGTAAACAACCTGATGAGCCGGATGGAAAGACAACTCCATTTTTAAAAGTTGGTGAGTTTTTTCATCACAGGTGAACGTCAGTCTATTGCCTGGCTGGAGGATATCCAAAGCCAACAGGGATTCATCTGCCGATAGAATTTGAACCATGACATTCTGGCCGATTTCAACACTATCAAAGATTGTACTTAAATTGTCACCAGGCCTGATGACCCGCTGATAAATCTGATCCGAAACGGTCTTTTGTGTGGCGTTCTTTAACGAAGTTTTTGTGATGCTGGTGTTTGCTGCTTTTTCTGGTTGTGGTGACCTGTGGACATCAACAAATTTTGCTTCAGGAGAAGAATTGAACAAGAAAGAACCTGTTAAACCCAGAACAACAAAGATAATCAGCAATAGAAAACGCCTACGGCGCTGCTTTCTTTTTTGTTCGGGGGACGTTTTCCAAGTCGCATTCATCGAACAGCTACTTTCAGCATTTGTGGATAAAATTTATTTAAACTTTGAATGCAACAAACAACCAAGTCCTGTCAATACCTGTTTTTGTGCGAATCAGGAGAAACCAAAACACCAACGCACCAGAAATTGATAATCATTGCTGTTGATATACGGCCATAAACGGAGATCTAGATTGACAGGTTGATCTGTTTGTCGGCGTACAGAGCATAAGTATGGTTTGGGCGTTGATAGAGGAGAACCTTGCGGCCATCTTCGTCCATTTCACTCACCGCCACCAGGACGCAGATATTCAACAGCAGCATCTGCGTGTTATCATCGGCCGGAAAAGCTCTGAAATCAAGCCTTAGACGTTTTTTTTCTGAAACAAATCTGCCCTCTTTGTTAACCGCATCAAAAATTTCATGGTTATTATTCCCGCTGGAGATCCGCAGTTGTTTGAAATTTAAATTGTATTCTGACAGCCCGGCAACAAAAACGGGTAGGAAACTTGCTGCCTGGCTGTGGATAAGGCCACTTTCAAGTTCAGGCGCTGCCGCCTGCTGACGAATTTGCTGAAAGAGATCGTTTATAGGTTCCAGGAGGATTTTCAATTCCAGCAGTTGTTCAATCAATTCTTGCTCTGCTATCGCCAATCCCAGGTCATGTAATTCAGTTTCTGCGGTAAAGAAATCAACCCGGACCAGGGTTTCTGATTCTTTTAACTTATCAATCAGCTGACGCATTGCCCGGAAGCGGCGGCGGGCATGCTCGTCCTTATCAGCCCGTTGAGATGTTTGCTGTCTGGGATATTCGTCGCGGGGCTGTTGTGGATCTACCCGCGGATAGGCCGGAACGGGTTCAACCTCACGATAGGGTTGATAGCCATGGGTCAAACCGACCCGTAGATTTGTTGCCATTTGACAATCCTTCCATGGATTACTTTCATCCGTTAGCAGTCAGATTGAATCTTCATCTTAGCTCTTATCGGCCAATTTGAGGCAATCTTTAAGTCAAGACAGCTTAACCCCCTGTTGTAGCGTCATAAATTAATTTGTAAAGATATTACCACAGAAAAATTGACATCTTAAAGCGCAGCGCTTAAATTAATATAGGCACATAAAAATAACATCCTGTTTTTCCACCCCTCAGAAAGATCCGCGATGCCCGCAAAACTGAAAGACCGGCAACTACCCGATCGGGGCCAAGCAGAAAAAATCTATCTCGAGCTGCTTCCCAGCTACGAAAGAATCATACAGAGCCTGTACCAGCAATTACATGCACTGATTGAAAAAAAAGGTCTCTCCGTCACGCTTAAATACCGCGTGAAACGTTTTCATAACTATTGTGAAAAACTGGTTCGTATCAGCAAACTACAGGGAACTGATCTGCTTCAGATCACTGACCTGTTAGGCATCAGGATTATCTGTCCCTTCCTTGAAGATCTGGAAACAATCGAACAACTGATCGCTGAACATTTTGAAATCCTGGAGTTGGAACATAAAGCAGAACAACATTCTTTTCGTGAATTCGGCTATGACTCAGTCCACCTGCTGATTCGAACGGAAAAACCCGAAAGCGAAATCCAGTTGCCTCACAGTTGCGATGTCTGTGAAGTTCAATTGCGGACAATTCTCCAAGAAGCCTGGGCGGAAGTAGAGCACGAACTGGTTTACAAATCTGACATAGCCCTGCCAAATCACTCAATTCGACGTAAATTGGCCTCACTGAATGCGTCCTTGACCTTGTCAGATCTTATTTTTCAGGAAATTCGCGATGACCAGAAAGCTATTCGCCAGCGCGGTCTGAAAAGGCGCCAAACGGTTGAAACACTGGCTTGTGATTGCGGCGGAATTCATATTTTCCAACCTCCCAAGCTGGAAATTACCGAGACAGATCAAGCCACCGACATTCTTGAGTATCTGGCGCCAAAAAAATTGGAAGAACTGATGCTCAGCGCTCTTGAAAAGCACAGCAACAATCAGTTTCAACAAGCGATTGAACTTTACAGTATGATTTTAAAAAAGAAGATTGACCCGGTGATCCGTTCACTGGTCTATAACCACCGCGGCATGGCCCTGTTTGCGCTGTCGGAATATCAAAAAGGTGCCGAGGATTTCAGCAAAGCAATCGAATACAATGAGGAGAATTCACGAGCTTGGAACAACCGCGGACTGGCATTTCGTGTTTTAGGAAAATTTGATCAATCTTTGAGCGATTATGACAAGGCAATAGAAATGAGTCCCCAGGAGTACGAAGGCTACTGGGGACGGGCACAAACCTGTTTTGAAATGAAACTCTTCAGCCGGGCCTTAACTGATTGCCATAAAACCATTGAACGCAACGTCAATTTCTTTCCAGCTCACGAACTGGAAAAGGCGATCAGGAAGCAGCTGTTTTAACCCTTCACCCGGTGCACTGCTAAAGGTCCCCAGGCCTGATCGACCGGCATAACCTCAATCGCATTGATATTGATATGGGCCGGACGATTGGCAATCCAGTAGACAATTTCCGCGATATCCTCAGGAATGAGAGGATCTGCCCCGGCATAAACCTTATCAGCCGCTGCATCATCGCCCTTGAAACGAACATTGGAAAACTCACTTTCCGCCATCCCCGGGGCCAGGTTGGTCACGCGAACTTTGCTGCCTAGTAGGTCAGCGCGGAGATTGCGGCTGAGCTGCTGAACAAAGGCTTTGGTGCCACCATAAACATTGCCCCCGGGATAGGGCCAGCTCCCCGCAGTGGAACCTATATTGATCACATGTCCGCTATTACGCGTGACCATGGCCGGTAAAACGGCACGGATGCAGTACATCAAACCCTTGATATTGGTATCAACCATCGTCTCCCAATCGTTAATATCGACTTCCCATGATGGCTCCAAGCCCAACGCCAAACCAGCATTATTGAGCAGGACATCGATATTGGACAGGCTACCTAATTTTTCAAAAACCTGATCCCGATCGCGAACATCCAGGGTAATGATCTGCTGAACAGCATCTCCCAGTTGCTCTTTTAATTGTTCCAGCCGCCCGGTCCGCCGACCAGTCAAGATCAACTGCCATCCTTGCTCAGCAAAGTATTCGGCACAGGCCTTACCAAAACCTGCCGTCGCTCCAGTAATCAAAATTGTTTTAGCCATTAGATGTATCCTCCTTATTTCAGCGGTTGAGTCGATCGACAAAAGATAGCACTTTTTATATGTTTTGTTCAGAAACTATTTTTATGAATCTGTAAATTTCAACCCAATCCACGCTCACATAAATTTGTGCTATAGTTCCTCACTAAATTCGTAACATATTCAATATAAAAATACTGGAGGGGTTTCCTGATGGTTGATGCTTTTTTCTCTTTACATCCAATCTGGCAGGCTTTGGTCGCAACGTTATTTACCTGGGGGATGACTGCCCTGGGGGCTGCTGTCGTCTATGTCAATCGTGCACCAAGTGCCAAAACACTTGATTGCATGCTTGGCTTTGCAGCAGGAGTTATGATTGCCGCAAGTTTCTGGTCCCTCTTGGCACCGGGCATTGAAATGGCCGAACAGATGGGACAAATCCCCTGGCTCACTGCGGTGATCGGCTTTATGGGTGGTGGCATTTTTATGCGGGTGGTGGATAAATTTCTTCCCCACCTGCATCCCGGGTTGGCTATCGACAAAAGCGAGGGAATTAAGACCTCATGGCAGCGCAGTACACTTCTGGTACTGGCAATCACCCTGCACAATATTCCCGAAGGCCTGGCTGTTGGTGTCGCCTTTGGTGCTATTGCAGCGGATCTTCCTTCAGCCACCATTGGAGGTGCGATCGCCCTGGCAATTGGTATCGGAATTCAGAATTTTCCTGAAGGAACCGCTGTTTCGATGCCGTTGAGAAGAGAAGGTATGGGTCGCAACAAAAGCTTCATGATTGGACAATTTTCGGGGATGGTTGAACCGATTGCGGGAGTTATCGGTGCAGTCTTTGTGATTCTGATGCAGCCGATTCTTCCTTATGCTCTTTGTTTTGCCGCGGGATCAATGATTTTTGTTGTTGTGGAAGAACTGATTCCGGAATCTCAGCGTTTGCTGGAAAATATTGACATCGTCACTATGGCAACCATGTCCGGTTTTTCCGTCATGATGATACTGGATGTCGCACTCGGCTAGTTCAATATTTATTTGGGTGTTGACTCAAAGTCGTTTTCAGACTGTACATCTATAACTGTTGTTTTTTCCACATCCATTAACTCAGAAGCCGGTTCCTCAGGGAGCGGTTTTTGCTTTTCTTGCTCAGCTTTTTTCAGTTTCTTATTCTTTTTCACTCTGCGGAAATAGCTGAGGAGAACCCCAAGAATAACGCCAACCAACAACGTTGAGAGCAGCA
This sequence comes from Deltaproteobacteria bacterium, assembly GCA_026193235.1. Lineage (GTDB taxonomy): Bacteria > Desulfobacterota > Desulfuromonadia > Desulfuromonadales > Geopsychrobacteraceae > JAPHSA01. Next base: position 5,732 of record JAPHSA010000284.1, read on the forward strand.
ACAGGGCAAGTGAGATGCTCTGTTCCCATTGAAAAAAGCGTACTGTTATTTCAGCAATGTTCTGTTGAACAAACATCAGAACAGGAACCAGCAGAATCAGCCCAGCTATCAATTTGTACTTCACTCTTCCTCCTCTGGATTTATTTCATATGGTGCATAAGATATAGATCAATCAGCCATTTATTGCAGCAAAAATAACCCTGTCAGGTGGATTTTGGATAAAAAAATGGGGAACCCTGCTGATTCCCCAAAGTGAACGTAGGAGGTAACGTTCAGAACATATGTGGTTTAGAGACCTGGCGTTGAGCAGAACGTCAGGCCCCCTTGGTTGTCTCTTATTTCTCCAGCTTCAGTGCCAGGTAACGGCTGGCTCCACCTTGCCGCACCAGCAGAAGAACGGTTTTCTTTTTACTCTCCTTGATCAAGACCTTGACCTGTTCCGGATCAGAAACTTCCTTGCGATTGACCTCTTCAATCAGATCCCCGCGCTTGATCCCCGCGCGTGCCGCAATCGATCCCGCCTCAACAGCACTGACGAGAACCCCCTGGGCTTCTTCGTAACCCAGCTGTTCCGCCAGCTCTGGGGTTAACTTCTGCAGACTCATGCCAAGCTCGGGCAGCTCATTGCTGCTAAGCGGTCGGCCTTCGGCATCAGCTTCCATAGTCCCTATGGTCACGGCAATTTTTTTCTTCTTGCCATCACGTAGAACCTGGAGGTCAACTTCGGTGCCAGGACGGGTCAAAGCGATTTTATTTCTGAAATTTGCAACCTTGTCCACTTTCTCACCATTGAGCTTCAAGATGACATCACCCTGCTTCACTCCCGCTTTTTCTGCTGGAGAATCTTCCATGACCTGAGCAACGAGAATGCCTTCACGCTGATCAATATCAAAAGACTCTGCCAGCTCTTTGGTCAAATCCTGAATCAGAACACCTAAACGACCACGTGTTACCGCACCATGGTCAACCAGTTGCTGACGGATGTTTTTTGCCATATTGATGGGAATCGCGAACCCGATACCCATGTAGCCGCCGCTGCGGCTGAAAATAGCGGTATTCATTCCAATGACTTCACCATCCAGATTTACCAGTGGCCCACCTGAATTGCCGGGGTTGATAGCGGCATCGGTTTGAATAAAGTTTTCGTAATCAGTCAGGCCAATCCCGCTGCGGCCTTTCGCGCTGACAATGCCGGCCGTCAGGGTATGAGACAGGCCGAAGGGATTGCCAAAGGCCAGCACCCAATCACCAACTTCAAGCTTGTCCGAATCCCCGAGGGGTAAAAACGGCAGTTTTTCATCGGCTTCAATCTTGATCAGAGCGACATCGGTTGGCGGGTCAGTGCCGATAATTTTTGCGTCATACTCACGTCCGTCAAGCAGCTGTACCGTGACTTTATCGGCATCCCCAACCACATGATTATTGGTCATGATATAGCCATCGGCTGAAATAACAAATCCCGATCCCTGGCCGGTTTCATTGCGTTTGGGTGCTTTTTTTTGCGGCCCTTGCTGCTGCGGCGGCTGGCCGAAGAAACGACGGAAAAATTCATCGCCGAAGGGATGGCCGCCAAAGGGGTTGCTCCCCATACTCTGTTGTTCGACTTCTTTTTCCACCTGAATATAGACCACCGCAGGTGAAACCTGTTTGGCAACACTGCGGAACGCTTTACCCGTTTCGCGCAGACTTTCCAGCCCCGCATCCTGAGCCGCCACTGGTGTAATACCGACTATGGCGAGCAGCAGTGCAAACAAAGCGGTAAATATGAGGTACTTTGAACTTTTCATGATCGACTCCTCAAAGGTTGTGTTGGTTGTGGTTTGCGGAGGCTGGTAGCGTTAACTAACTCAATCATTTCATCCAGATCAAAAGGCTTGTCAATGGTCATGGCTGCACCAAAATGCAGAGCCTGATCATGAGTTTGTCGATCCCCAAAGGCGGTCATACAGATAAAGGGGGCCCGCTTTTGTTTTTTCAACTGACTTTCCAGGACTTCCAAGCCGCTCAAAGCGGGCATACGCAAATCACTGATAATCAGGTCAAAGGGATCGCCCTCTTCCAGTCGATCAAACAGATCGCGCCCATTGGTGCAACAACTCACCAGATAACCAGCACGGGTAAGGGCGAAATCTAATAACTCGCGAAGAGCGTCATCATCGTCAGCGAGCAAAATGTGTGGATGAGTGTCAAGACAGACAGCTTCCATCTAAAATCTCCAGAATAGTGATTCTGAAGACTAGACACAGCAATCAGCGTGCCAAAGTGTAATGCATGAAAATCAGAGGGTTAGTTCAAACAGAGACGGGGCAAAAAACCCCTGCGGGGCAAAATGCCCCAAACAAAGATGAGTGGGGGGAGATTCAATCTTCTTTCAATTTCCGATAGAGGGTTTTACGATCAACCCCCAAAAGTCGTGCTGCCAGAGTTCGATTCCCCTCCAGCTGTTCAAGAACCTGATGGATGTAGCGGCGTTCCATCTGTTCTAAAGGGAGAATCTGGCCGTTATCAATCAGACTGGCGGGCAGAGGGTCCCCCCCCCCGGGATGTTTGATCTGCTCAGGCAGATCCTCCATGGTAAGTTGGTCGTGATGACTGAGAATCAGGGCCCGCTCAATGACATTACGCAACTCCCGAACATTGCCAGGCCAAGGATAAGCCAACAAACAGGCTGCAGCAGGTTGCGCCAAACCAGTGACGGATTTGTTAAAACGCTGGGCCAACTGACGAATGAAGCTTTGCGCCAGCAACAGGACGTCATTGCCGCGATCGCGGAGCGGTGGAAGCTCCAGTTCGATGACATTGAGGCGGTAAAACAGATCGCTGCGAAAATGCCTCGAACGCACCACCTCTTCAAGATTCTGATGGCTCGCCGCCAGAACCCTGACATCGCATTCAATCTCTTGACTGCCCCCTAATGGCCGCACCTTATGATCTTCGAGCACCCGCAGTAATTTAGGTTGCAGGGCAAGGGGCAATTCGGCAATCTCATCCAGCAGCAACGTACCGCCGGAAGCTTCAACGAACAACCCCTTACGTGACTCCCGGGCGTCGGTAAAAGCCCCCCGGGCATGCCCGAAAAGCTCACTTTCCAGCAAGTTTTCTGGCAACGCTGCACAGTTAATTGCAACAAAAGGGCCTTCTGAGCGATAACTCTGTCGATGGAGTGCACGCGCCACCAGCTCTTTCCCCGTACCACTCTCACCGCTGATCAATACCGAACTGTTCAGGTCAGCAAGCCGAGAAATCTGTTGTTTGATGGTTGCCAAGGCAGGGCTATCGCCCAACAGGTCATCATCCGGTTGTTGGCGGCGAACCTGATCCTTCAGAAGCCTGACCTTTTCCTGCAGCTGGCGATGTTGCAGGGCACGCTCCAGAGAAATCGATAACAGATCAAGATCGACCGGCTTGGTGACAAAATCGTAGGCTCCGGCCCGAAGTGCTGCAATAGCGGTTTCCAGACTGCCAAAAGCGGTCATAATCACAACTGGTAAGTCAGGACGATTTCCATGGACTTCCGCACAAAAGTCGATGCCGCTGGTGCCCGGCATATTGAGATCGGTAAGGACAATATCAATGTCCTGCTGATGAAGAATTTCACGCGCATCCACCACGTTCAGGGTGGCCCAGATGCGATGACCGCGCCGGCTCAGGTCTTCCTCGAGCAGTTCACAAAGCGCCCGATCGTCGTCAATAACGAGGATACGACCCGGCTGCCTTTTCTCCGTCATGCCTGCCCCTCACAAGAAATTCCGGGGAGATAGACACTGAAACAACTCCCTTCTCCCGGATGGCTCTCGACAGCAATCCAACCACCATGTTCTTCAACAATACCGTACGCAATAGAGAGACCGAGACCGGTTCCCTGACCAACATCCTTGGTCGTAAAGAACGGATCAAAAATCTTCTGTAAGGTTACCTCATCCATGCCGACACCCTGATCACACACCTGAAGACAAAACCAGAGACCGCTCCCCTGCTCAACGTTCTCCGGGGGCTCAATGGCTGTCACCTGCTTGCTGGTCAGTTCGATTTTTCCACCGTTTGGCATAGCCTGGATACCGTTCAAAGCCAAATTCAGCAGAACCTGCTGCAATTGTCCCGGATCCGCATGAACCGGCAGCGCCTGATCTGATTCAGAAATCTCCAGCGTGATGCCCTGCTTATGGGCGGTCGGCTCTAATAGTGGTTGCACCCCGCATAAAATCTTATGGAGATCTACCATCTGTTTACGAGCTTCCCCGCGCCGGGCAAAACTGAGCAGCTGACGCATAATGGTTGTCATCCGCTCTGCCTGCTCACTGATGATTTTTGCTGAGCGGCTCACATCCTGCTCATCCATGCCGGCAGTACTGATCAGTTTGGCCCGGCCAGTAATCACGTTTAACGGCGTTCCCAGTTCATGGGCCATCCCTGCAGACAATTGGCCCAATGTCGCCAGGCGTTCTGTATGGCGCAGTTTTTCTAGCGCTTCTATCTTTTCCGCGTTGGCAATCTGTTCCGCTTCACGAGCCTCAGCCAGCTGGCCGCGCATCCGTTCAATGGTACTGGACAGCTCCGCCAGTTCATCACCACCCGGCAAATTGACACTGGCGGTAAAGTCTCCTGTCCCAATTCGCTCTGCCTGTGCACGCAATTTCTGCATCGGGCGGTCAATCCAGATACTGCCGAGCATCCCCATCAGCAGCAGTCCGGAAGCAATTGAGGCACCAATGACCAAAGCTGAGCGACGCAAACTTTCCTGGACATAGCTGTGCATTTCATCCATCGACTCTGACAGCTCAATGGCTCCGACCCGACCTCCGTCAATCAACAGAGGAAGGTAAGTCAGGAGAAAATCATGCCCCTCTGGTGAGCCCGCTAAAAGGGCGACAGTTTCTTCCTCCTGTAAGGCCTCCAATTTATCAACAGGAACCCGCGGTTGATACTGAGCGCTCGCTTCTTCATCAATCCAGACCCAACGAACAAGAGTCTCCGTATAACCCTGATTGGCTTTTTTCAAGAACGCAATCGCTTCGCGCTCACCCCGTTGCTGCCAGATTTCCGTCACAATAACGCGCAAGCTCTCCCCGATATGCCGGGCTTCGCGGCTGAGATTTTTTTTCAGCTGTTCACGTTCCCGCTGAATGGAAAAATAGCTGTAAGCTGAGAGAATCAGGGCAATCCCAAGCAAGACAGCAAAAGTGATTTTAACCGTTAAGCGCATTAGTTCAGTTTATCCCCGGATCGATTCTCAAGCATTGAAATGAGTTCCAATCTTGCTTTGCTCTGAGCAGCTTGTCAAGCAACGGCCACAGCATGACCAAAACAGCAAAGCCCGATCAATCGACCGGGCCCTGATAATTAATAGCTGTATGAAATCAAAATCAGGTCAGGATGACTCCTCTGGGCCTTCTGCGTCGAGTTCTTCCTCATCCTCTTCGCCGGCAACCTTTTTCTTGCCGAACAAACGCGCAACAATGATCCCGACTTCATAAAGCACAATGAAAGGTATAGCAATCGACGCCTGCGAGAAAATGTCCGGCGGTGTGAGCACGGCTCCCATCACAAAGGCCAGCAATAAAGCAAATTTACGATTCTTGGCCAGCCATATGTGATCAACAATACCCATCCGCGCGAGAAAAAAGATCACGATGGGCAGTTCAAAAACCAACCCGAAAGCGATCAGTAACCTTGTTGCCAGAGTCAGGTAAGCGCCCATTGACAACATAGCCTGAATACCTCCGACGCTGGTTCCGTAAGCGATCAGAAAAGAAAAAATCATCGGGAAAACCAAGCTGAAGCCAAAAAAGGTTCCCGTTCCAAAACAAAGAGAACTGAAGAAAACGAAAGGAATGGCATACTTCTTCTCATGGGCATATAGCCCAGGAGCGATAAACGTCCACACCTGCCAGATAATCACCGGAAAGGCAACCACCAGGCCGGCAAGCGCTGCAACTTTCAAAATGGTGAAAAAGGGTTCGGTCGCGTTGATAAAAACCAGAGAACTTCCTTCGGGAAGCGCCCGTCGGACCGGATCGGAAATATATACAAAAATCTTTTCAGCAAAGCTGTAGCAAGCGAGGAACGCCACCAGCCATGAACCTGCGGCAATCATCAGGCGTTTGCGCAGCTCTCCCAGATGGTCGGCAATGGCCATACCTTCAGACATTGTGCTTCAACTCCTCATCTGCTTCATCAGCTTTGGCTGAGGTCTCTTCAGCAACAACTGCGGCAGCTTCGCCATCTTTCTGATCATCTTCTGGCGGGGAAAGTTCATTCTCAGGTTCTAACCTGGACAGAGCCTCATCGGCATTGGCGGGAATGTTCTGCTCTTTCGTTTTCTGGCGATGCTGTTCTTCTTCCTTCCTGGTTTCCAGATCGATGGTGCTTTTCAATTCACTGGTTGCGCGCTTGAATTCAGCCAAGCCTTTCCCGAGAGATCGGGCCAAATCGGGTAATTTTTTGGGTCCAAGAATAACCAGAGCCACTGCGGCGATGAGAATCATTTCTGTCATGCCAATTCCAAACATCGATCATTTTCCTCTCACTTTTAAAACTTTCATTTGCACCCGCGGAAACAGTTGGTCTATCCGCAGAGAAGCCCCTCAATGCGGCGAGAATAGTCCCTTAAAACAAGCCTGTCAAGGTCATCGGAGACGGTGGGAAGATTGACTTATTAAGGGCTTTATTCTACCATCCGATCTCGTTTTTCTCCCCCAACCA
>JAPHSA010000050.1 GCA_026193235.1 Deltaproteobacteria bacterium
CTCTTTACGCCCAATAATTCCGAACAACGCTTGCACCCTCCGTATTACCGCGGCTGCTGGCACGGAGTTAGCCGGTGCTTCCTTTGAGGGTACCGTCAGCACTCTTGCGAGTATTTCTTCCCCTCTGACAGAAGTTTACGACCCAAGGGCCTTCATCCTTCACGCGGTATTGCTGCGTCAGGGTTTCCCCCATTGCGCAAAATTCCCCACTGCTGCCTCCCGTAGGAGTCTGGACCGTGTCTCAGTTCCAGTGTGGCTGATCATCCTCTCAGACCAGCTATCCATCGCAGCCTTGGTAGGCCATTACCCCACCAACTAGCTAATGGACCGCGGACCCATCCTAGAGCAATAAATCTTTTCCCACATCCTCCAAAGAGGTCGTGGGCTTATCCGGTATTAGCACCCCTTTCGAAGTGTTATCCCAGACTCTAGGGCAGGTTATCCACGTGTTACTCACCCGTGCGCCACTCTACTTGGAATCCGAAGATTCCGTTCGCGTTCGACTTGCATGTGTTAGGCATACCGCCAGCGTTCGTTCTGAGCCAGGATCAAACTCTCCAGTTGTATTTCTGAAGTTTTGTTCCTTTGTTTTGTTCAATTGACTTGAACCCTTACAAGCTCTTTTAAACATCTGCTATTTAGTTTTCAAAGACCAGCTTTTTGCTCCGCCGAAACGAAGCGACAAGCAAGAATATTAACCAACCCATTCCAACCTGTCAATCTCTTTTTTATCTTTTTACCAGCCCGGCACGACCGCTTTCTTAACCACGGCCCCCAAGCAACGGCTCGCTGTTATAGCCAATCCATCTGCTACCGTCAAGGGATTTCTTTGATCTTTATTCACTTTTTTTTTGTGAAGAATATAAGCTGCTATTTTAGCGTCCTTATTTAGATTTGCCAGCAACCATAAAACGTGACAAAAGAAACTTTTCCTAAAAAGAATTCAATTCAATGAGACAAAATGCAACAACGCTATGTAATACCGTGAACGAAGTCACACTGCCTCAATGATGTAGTAATTTTTCTTGCCCTTCTGGATCAGTATGTATAAGTCGTTAATCAAGTCCGTCCCGGTCACCAGGTATTCCTGATCGGTCAACTTGGCCTTATTCAGGCTGAGCCCGTTTCCTTTTATCGTTCGGCGCAGCTCACCTTTGGACGGGAAAGCCGCCGTTTCAGTGGCGAGCAATTCGACGATCGGCACACCGGCATCGAGCTTGCCCCGATTGATTTCATAGGTCGGCACCCCTTCAAATACCGCAAGAAAGGTTTCCTTATCCAATCTTGCCAGGCTTTCAGTCGTAGCTTTGCCAAAAAGAATCTGTGAGGCCTCTACAGCCCGGTTGTACCCTTCTTCGTCATGAACCATGCAGGTGACCTCTTTTGCCAGACACTTCTGCAACGGTCGCAAGTGCGGTGCAGCCTCCTGCTCCTTGACTAGCGCCACCACCTCTTCCTTATTTAAAAGCGTGAAGATTTTGATGTACTTCTCGGCATCAGCATCAGAGACATTGAGCCAGAACTGGTAAAATTTGTACGGCGTGGTCAGCTTCGGGTCGAGCCAGACATTACCGCTTTCGGTTTTGCCGAACTTACCGCCGTCCGCCTTGGTGATGAGCGGGCAGGTCAGAGCAAAGGCTTCACCGCCTTCCTTGCGACGGATAAGCTCTGTCCCGGTCGTGATATTCCCCCATTGATCCGACCCACCCATCTGCAACTTGCAGTTCTTCTCGCGGTACAGATGCAAAAAATCGGCTCCCTGAACCAACTGATAGGTAAATTCCGTGAAAGACAACCCCATCTTGGCCTCTTCGCCCAGACGTTTTTTGACGCTGTCCTTGGCCATCATGTAATTGACCGTGATATGCTTACCGATGTAGCGAATAAACTCCAAAAAACTGAAATCCTTCATCCAGTCATAATTATTGACCATCTCGGCGGCATTAGCGGCGTCCGATTCAAAATCGAGAAACTTCGCCAACTGCTTTTTCAAACAGGCCTCGTTATGACGCAGGGCCTGCTCGTCAAGTAGATTGCGTTCCACCGATTTTCCCGACGGATCGCCGATCATGCCGGTCGCTCCACCGATAAGCGCGATCGGTTTATGGCCGGCGATCTGGAAATGCTTAAGCATCATCACGCTGACCAGATGGCCGATATGCAGAGAATCGGCAGTCGGGTCTATCCCAACGTAGGCCGCTGTCATTTCTTTCTGAAGCTGTTCTTCCGTCCCGGGCATGATGTCGTGAATCATGCCGCGCCAGGTCAGTTCTTCAACAAAATTCATTTTCAATTCTTATCTATTCAGTGTGTTTTAGTTATTTCTCTACTCTGGCCTCATCCGCTGCCAGGCAGACATCTCAATTATCCCGCTTCATGACCCGCTCTATCTTACGAGCCCACCTGAATCCGTTCAATCTGCTCACAGACACCCGACTCTTCATTGATAGTTAAAAGCACGGCGGAAAGCTGAGGGTCCTTCTTAGCAACCTCAAGCCTGACCGGCATTTGCGTCAGAAATCGATCCAAGGCTGATTCCTTCAAATTGCCGATAATCGCATCCTGACTCCCTGACATTCCGACATCAGTCAGATACCCCGTCCCACCAGCCAGAATACGCTCGTCAGCTGTCTGTACATGGGTATGGGTGCCGATGACTGCTGAAACACGGCCATCAAGATAATACCCGAGAGCCTGCTTTTCGCTGGTCGCTTCCGCATGAAAATCGACGAGAATGATCGAGGTTGACTTCCGCAATTCAGCAACTAAGGTATCGGCTGCGCGAAAAGGACAATCAAGATTTTTCATGAACACCCGGCCCTCAAGGTTCAGGACGCCAATTTTGAGACCAGCCGCCGTTTCATAAACACCGCTTCCGCGTCCAGGCAGCCCAGGAGGGTAATTTGCCGGGCGCAGCAACCGGTCGTCACGCTCCAAGACAGGATTGATTTCTTTCTTGTCCCAAATATGGTTGCCCGTTGTTACGACATCAACACCAGCATCATATAATTCCCGTAGCACTGCTGGCGTCAATCCATAGCCGGCAGCGGCATTCTCACCATTCGCGACAACCAGATCGATAAAGTGCCGATCAACTAAACGGTCGAGCTGTTCAGCCAATATTTTTCGGCCAGCGCGGCCAACAATATCACCGATGAAAAGCAACTTCACAGGACAACTCCAAACACAGAATCAGGACCCGAGCACGGCCTTTTAACAAAGGAGATGACACGAGCCCTGACATTGATGCGAAACTGAAAATTAATTTATTTAGCGTATTCCACTGCCCGTGTTTCGCGAATTACATTGACGCGAATCTGCCCAGGGTAGGTCATCTCCTGCTCAATCTTCGTCGCAATGTCCTTCGCCAGGACATGAGAATAGTCATCTGAAACCTCATCGCTCGAGACCATAACCCTGATCTCGCGACCGGCCTGGATAGCGAAGCACCCGGTCACGCCATCAAAAGAGGTACCAATCTGCTCCAGGTCACGCAAACGCTTGACATAAGTCTCCAACGTTTCCCTCCGTGCCCCTGGACGGGCACCAGACAGTGAATCCGCGGCCTGCACCAAAATAGCCAGCACGGAACTCGGTTTTTCATCCTCATGGTGAGCGGCAATAGCGTGAACGATTTCGGGTGTTTCACCATATTTGCGTGCCAAATCGCCCCCGTTAACAGCATGCGATCCTTCCAGCTCGTGGCTAACCGCTTTGCCGATATCATGAAGCAGAGCCGCACGCTTTGCCTGTTTGACATTAACTCCCAGCTCAGCGGCCATCATGCCGCATAAAAAAGCCATTTCGACGGAATGGATCAAAACATTCTGCCCGTAAGAGGTCCTGTATTTCAACATTCCGAGCAACTTGACAATTTCCGGATGAATACCGTGCACACCAACATCAAAGGTCGCCTGCTCCCCAGCCTGACGAATCTCTTCGTCGACCTCCTCTTGCGCTTTTTCAACCAGTTCTTCGATACGAGCAGGGTGAATACGCCCATCCGCAATCAAACGCACCAGAGCGATTCTGGCAACTTCACGGCGGATCGGATTAAACCCCGAAATAACAACTGCCTCAGGGGTATCATCAATAATCAAGTCGATTCCGGTTGCCGCCTCAATCGCACGGATATTGCGCCCTTCACGACCGATAATCCGACCTTTCATTTCATCAGAGGGCAGGGGCACAACGCTGACGGTCTTTTCGGCAACAAAATCGCCTGCATAACGCTGTATGGCAAGAGCCATAATCTTCTGGGCTTTTTTATCAGCTGTCTCCAGCGCTTCCTCTTCTATCATTCTTATGCTTTTGGCTGCGTCATGCCGAGCTTCGCTCAACATTGAGTCAACCAACTGCTGCTTCGCCTGCTCAGCACTCATCCCGGATATTTTTTCCAGTTGTTTGAGTTGGTCCGCATGCAGCTGATCAATTTCCGCCGATTTTTTTTGCAGCTGCTCCTGCTGCTGGCGGACTTGATTCTCGCGCTTATTTAATTCTTCGTTTTTTTCCTCGACATGGGCCAGTTTGCGTTCTAGATTTTCATCTTTTTGTTGCAAACGACTTTCATGGGCCTGAATGTCCCGGCGCAACTCACGCGCCTCTTTTTCCCAGTCTGTCCGCGCTTCTAGAACGACATCTTTTGCTTGGATCGTAGCTTCCTTACGGATCGTCTCTGATTCTTTAGCCGCATCGCTTAAAAGTTTTTCTGCCTCCACTCTGGCATTATTGATTTTTGACTCAGACAGCTTGCGTCTGAGAAATATTCCAAGAAATACGCCCGCGGCCAACGCCGCCAGCACCAAAACAATTGTCAAAATATCTGTCTGCATAGCGATATCCTTCCTTTGCAGCGTTTATGATGAACCTGCCCCGGATTCATGACAGGGAATAAATTTTGCTTCCGTTGCCAGATACATGAGTCTCAGGTCGTGAACTTCAGCGGGCAACAAATCCCACAACTGAAATTCAAAACAGAGGCCAACGGAAACATTTTTTCTTGTTCCTTCAACCAGAAAACGGTCGTAAAAGCCACGACCATAACCCAGACGGTTACCAAACAGGTCAAAAGCTACCCCAGGAACGACAATAAGATCGAGATCCTCAATACCAATTGAGCGCCCTGCCCCTGGCTCAGGGATAGCATAAGTTCCAGGCAACAAATCGCCGAGGCTGTTCACTTCTTTAAATTGTAAATGGTCTTCCACAACCTTCGGGTAAAAAACCTGTTTGCCCAGTTTTACGGCTGCAGAAAAAATTGTACCGGTCTCAACCTCTTTGTTAATCGGGCTATAAAGGGCCACTTTTGCAGCCAGCCTGAAACAATCTGAGCAAATAAGCGACTGTTGAGCCCGCAGGCTGAGCTCTCGATAGCGTAGCGGATCTAATAATTTACGCTTTGCAAGGATTTTCTGACGAATTTCTGCTTTTCCCATAGTCTGACTATCAAGTCACGACCTGCTTGAATCAGGGAAACGCATGGAAAGGAGGGGCACTAATTAAATGAAGAGGGATGTGTCGATAAGTGCAGACCCGCAGCCTGGATAATACTCATTTTTATATTTTAACAACGCCTACTCAGCAGATCGGGCTATCAATAGCTGCCGAACACCTGCTTTTTAGCCACGGGAAGCTGCATACTCCTGCCCACAAGCAGGACGTGAAACACCGAAAAAAGGTGTGTCTATACTTATTAGGTTTAGTGCCTTGCCAATCTATCTGAATCCCTTGAATGCAGGGCTGTTTATCCATCAAAAAAAACTTGATTTTGATCATACATTTTCTTTCGCGACTTTAGCAACCAGAATTATCTGGCTCAGCCTGCTCCAATCGGTCAACCAGCCTTTGCAGTCGGAAGGACTGATCGTCATCCGGTTGCTGACCATCCATTAGGTGCAAATATTGACCCGCCAGATTCAAAAGTGTCAACACGGTGAGGTCACGGGTATCAACCGATCTTCCCGCAGCTGTTTCCACAAGCTTCTGTTCAACAAACTCGACAACCCGCTGCGTTTGCGCTTCCGTTTCCTGACTCCGCAAAGAATACTCACGGCCCTGTATTTTAATATGGATCGTTGAACTCACGACTCCTCCAATGACATAGAATCAATGCGTTTGAGAATCAGATCAATTTCTTCCACAAGCAGTTTCCGCTCTGCAGTCCATTCGGCCTGTTCCTGCAAGAGCAGTTTTTTTTCATCCCTCAGTACCTTGTTTTGTTTCATCAGCTTTTCAACTGCAGCCTCTAACCGATCCAGTATTTCCATAGCGCTGTATCTCCTACACAGGACAGGGCGTAAAAACTTTAGTCTTTATTCCTGTCCGAACAATGCCGCGACAAACATTTCCGCATCAAAAGGCCGCAGATCATCCAACTGCTCCCCGATGCCGACAAACCTCACTGGCACCTGCAACTCAGAAGCAATCGCGACAACGATTCCACCCTTAGCGGTCCCGTCCAATTTGGTTAAAGCAATGCCATCCAAGGCGACAGCTTCATTGAACAATTTTGCCTGTGTCAGTGCATTCTGGCCGGTTGTTGCATCGAGAACGAGAAGGACTTCATGCGGAGCTCCCGGGATTTCTCGGTCCAAAACCCGCCGAATCTTTTTCAATTCTTCCATCAGGTTGACCTTGGTGTGCAGTCGGCCGGCTGTATCGAGCAGAAGAATATCAGCTTTTCTGGCTACAGCTGCTTTTGCCGCATCAAAAGCAACAGCACTCGGGTCGGCACCTTCATCATGGCGGACGACCTCGACGCCAGCCCTTTCCCCCCAGATCTGTAACTGTTCTGCAGCAGCAGCCCGAAAGGTATCACCAGCACCTAGAATAACTTTTTTTCCTGCCAAAGCAAATTGGTTGGCTAACTTTCCGATTGTTGTCGTCTTACCAACACCATTAACGCCTACGACCATGATGACAAAAGGTGAAGCACTCGTGATATCCAAAGGTTTCGATTTAAATTGTAAAATAACTTCCAGTTCCCGCTTGAGGAGCTGGCGCACTTGATCAGGCCTTTCAAGTTCACCTTTTGCCCGTCCGGCTTCTAAAGAGCCGATCAACCTTTGCGTGGTTTGCATCCCTAAATCAGCAGTAATGAGGATTTCTTCCAGCTCCTCAAGCACATCTTCGTCGATTGCCGTCCGTCCACGCAACAAACTGTCAACGCGCCCGACCAGAGTTGATTGGGTTTTAGACAATCCTTGTTTGAGACGTTCAAAAAAGCC
>JAPHSA010000123.1 GCA_026193235.1 Deltaproteobacteria bacterium
AGTCGTTAGGTTGTCTGCGTTTTGAGCTGTTTTTCAAGTTGAGCAACTTTGCGCTGCAATTTTTCAAAGTCTTCAACGGTGACTACGCCCACACGTTCGCAGGCTTTTTTGACCTCTTCCTGTGCGAGTTCTTCGAGTTTTTCCTGGTTGTCTTTAGCCGCACTGCGTAATTTTTCCAGCAGTTTTTTACCCTCTTCCTCACTGAGGTTCATCCGCTCTTTCAGGTCCTCAATTAACTCTTCTGCTTTTTTCTGGGTGAGTGATAGAACACCGATTCCTGCTAACAATGTTTTTTCAACGATTTCCAGCATGACAACCTCCTCAGTGTTAGATGGTAAAATGACTAAATCCCTAGAAATTATAGCAGCTTCTAGGCTGTCTTCAATCTTCTGTGAAATGGCTTTATGTTGCCGGGACGGTTTGTCCCTTTTTTTTTCTTGGAGCGTAGCGGTCTTTTTCCGAGTAAATACAGCCACAATATTGCTGGCGGTAGAGTCCCATCTCTTTGGAAATGCGAATGCCTTCATTCCAGCCTTCCCGGTAATCTTCATAGTGAAAGGCTAACCCATACTCTGCGGCCAGTTGACGACCATAATCGACGATATCCTGATGTCTTTGGTAGCGTGAATAGAGCAGGGTCGTGGTAAAACCATCAAAATTTTGTTTGCTTGCTTCCTGAGCAGTTGCCAGAAGTCGGGAGCGATAGCAGTATTCGCACCGGCTTCCCGGATTCTGTGCCACATTCTCTAGAAACTCCTCCACCCGGTATTCTTCATTGTAGGTCATCGGCAGTTCCACCCGGGCGGCATACTCACGGGTAGTCTCGATGCGCCGACTGAATTCCTGGTAGGGATGAATGTTGTGATTGAAGAAGAATCCGGTCACTGTGTGATTTTGTTCACGCAAAACTTTGACCGGATAGATGGCACAATTGCCACAGCAGACATGAAGCAGAATGCGCATAATGTTTTCCTTATCGAGGTCTAATTATCCCATTATCTTTGACTTGAAGCGTTATCAGTCCTTAAACCATGAAGGATCTGGTAGGTTCAGTTTCTTCCAGTGTTTGTTGGTTGTTCGCCGCGCATCTTCAGGGTTTTGAATTTGGCTGTAACATAGATTCTTTAGATAATCATACAACAAATTGAGATCTTTCTGATAATGAGTCAGCATTGTGTTGATCTGTTCTCGGTCGATCGGGAGTTCGAATTCTGTTTTTCCTGCCCGGGAACAGAGCACTAGCGCCTGTTCCAGCTCTTCACCATAGCCTTCGATAATATGGCCTTCAGCGTCTTCCAATGTGAATTGACCTAGGACTTTGTTTTTTATCTGTACGGGCGGATTTAGAGCATACTGTTTTATGTCAGGGTGTTCTAAAAAATAGAGATACTGTTCCGGAAAATTAGGGATACCGAAGGCCAGCATATCGTGCCCAATGTTTTCTTTCCATCGGCTTTGCGTGTTGCTGCCAGGCGACTTTTTAAGGGGTGGTTCCTGTTCTTTCGGCAGCTCAATTGTTGCTATTGCGGGGCAGGCCAAGACTTCAGATAACAGCCGGTCTATCGAAGTGGCTACCTCTTTATGGGAGTGAATTTGTTTTTCAGTGATGAGCTGATCCAGAAGCCGTTTGCCCGGCAGGGGAATGCACTGCTGTTCTGAGCCATCAGCGCCTTCAGATTCGAAAGCAAAGACGTTTTTTGGTTTCAAGGCAATCTTCAGTGATTTATAGAGGCTGCTTTCCTTGTAGAGCAGCAACCCCTCATGCTCAGGTGGCTGCTGCTCATTATCTTCTGGCCAGACGAGCTCATGCCCCAATAATTGATAAATATTCTGCGGCAGGGTCAACGCGAGCAAGAGTTGGCTGCGTAAGCAATTCAACCGGGTGGATGGCATCAGCTCCCTGATCTCATTTTCCAAATGGACTGAGATTGGAACCGGTGGTGCCTGCTCGCGGATTATTGTGACGCACAGACCGTTTTTTTGCCGGTAGATGTCGTGAAAGCGGAAGTTTTCAAAAAGTAACTTCCAGGTGGGGTCATTCCCACTGGCATGTAACACTTTGTAAGGAAGAACTATTGAGAGTTCCTGCCCGGTATGGCTAATGCCAAGCAGATGAATAAATTCCCAAACCCAGAGGGGGTCTCCAGTTCTGATTTTAAAACGTCGATGCGGCCAGGAGGTTCTAAGTTGAGTCGTGAATTCACGCCGCTCCAGCACGGTAACCGCACGTCTATTCAATAGACGTGCGTAAATGATCGCAGGTGAAAAAGAATTATTATCCAGCCGGAGCACATGCCCAAAAACTAACGGACCCTCTTCCTGGGCTGATAATTGTTGTCGGAATGCTGTGGCGGCTAGCAGTGATGGGGATTCTGACAAAATCAAGCCAGCTGTTCCTGCCATTGGCGGGGCACATGGATGGAGTAAATTTACCCCCTCGGGAAGATTGTCATCCTGTTCTGGATACCATTGTTTTAAAAGTCTTTTAAGGCTTTCTTTAGCGCGTTCTGGAGATTTATTCCAGGACAGTTGTCGCAGTCGCAATAGGAAATGATGTAAGGCGACTGCAGCCTCCAGTGGGAGTAACGGAGGGGTGTCAATAGTTCTGTGTGTTAGCGCTTGATATAGCCTTGCGGGCAGAAGAGGCAAAGAGAGCTCCAGGGCGCGATCCAATTTTTCCGGCAAAATTGTTTCAGGCATTTTTTTAAACCAGAGCAGAGCAAGAACCTTGAGTAGGAACAGGCGATTTGCTTCGCGAGCACAGAAGTCGATATCCTCAGTTGGGTTATGCTGGTGCTCCGATCTATGGCTTCGGTAGGCTTCGATCACGGGTGCCAGCGTTTGTTGCAGGGTGATCTGGAAGAGGTTATTGAAGTAGCTGGCAGACAATTCAGGCGCTGGAATTGATCCTAGAACGGCAGTGAGCTTTAATGCCTCGAGCAGACTCTCCAGGGAATAGCGAAAAACTTCAGGATGCTCTGGATTCTCTATCGGCACTACCCGAAATTCTGAAACAGATCCCCCAATGACCTGCCAGATGCGGATCTGATTTTTTTCCCAGGTGGCAAAATGTTTCAAACCGAGAGCCGTAGCGGCGTTTTTGCCCCACTCAAGTTCGGTTTCCAGGCCGTTGTCTGGTAAAAGTAAAAGTGCACCAGCCATCATGCTTTGGCGGTTGATCCAGA
>JAPHSA010000329.1 GCA_026193235.1 Deltaproteobacteria bacterium
CAAACGGGCAAAGAGTTATCAGCTGATGCTGCACAAGGTAAAAAAGGGAAACCGTGATCTGTTGCGGAAGATTCGTGCACAAATCAATAACAGCTGTGAGCAGCAGAAGCTTGACGTTGGAATGAAAGAGCGTTGGCGGCCCTTTTCCATTGTTGCCGCGCGCGCCATGAGTCGCGGTTTCTCGGCCCTGTTTACCCTGGAGGTTCAGGTTGATCGGATGATGGATGCGTACCTGTTTCTGGGAATTCTCCACAGTCTTTACCCGCCCATCCCGGGGAAACTCCGTGATCATCTGAACCTGACCTCGCAACATGGCTACCAGGCCTTAAAAACTTCAGTTCAGGCCGCTGAGCAACGCATGCGGGTGGAGATTACAACCCGGAAGCTTGCGCGTTTTAACGAATCAGGTGTGTTGGCGCCGGGTTTTAAATTCAGACATGAAAACTTCCGTGAGCTGATGAAATCGTTGATGGAAGGCGAGAGCGCCTTTGATACCGAATCGCTTAAGCTGGCTTCAGCCACGATACAGGTGTATACCCCTCAGGGGGAAATCCGGACTCTGCCGGAGGGCAGCAGTGTGCTCGATTTTGCATTTGATATCCATGATTCTCTCGGCCTGCATGCGCGTCGCGGGTTGATCAACGGACGAACCCGACAATTGAAAACGCGCCTGCTGGACGGTGATCAGGTCGTTGTCGAAACCTCCGATCATCCGGAAGTGTTGCCGAAGTGGCTGGAATGGGCTGTGACCCCGCGGGCCCGAAACAGCATTCGTCGTTACCTCCGTAATAAAGTCCGGGCCGCTTAAGGTGATGGTGAACTCATTGATGTGCAATAGGCTGATTTTAATCGTTATTCTGCTCTTGTCTATCCTTGCTGCCTCAAGCTCTGCAGGTCAGGTGAATACGTTTATTTATCACCGTTTTGATGAACAGCGCTATCCATCGACTAATATCTCTTCGGCGGTTTTTACCGAGCAACTTGAATATCTGCGCACGAATAAGATTGAAGTCCTTTCTTTACCCCGGGTCGCTGAACTGCTGGCGACCGGGCAGGCTTTGCCGGACCAGGCAGCGGCGCTCTGTGTTGATGATTCCTACCGGTCTTTTTACGATGTCGCCATGCCCTTGTTGCGCGAATACGACTATCCCGTGACTCTTTTCGTCAACACCGATGCGGTAGGAACGGCTGGTTATTTGACCTGGGACGAACTGAAGGAATTGCAGGCTGAAGGGGTTGAGATTGGTAACCATACGGCATCACACACGTACCTGGTGGAAGCGGAGCCTGGAGAAACATCGAGTCAATGGCGGGAGCGGATCCGTCAGGATATTCTCAAAGCACAAGACGCTTTTGAACGCCATTTGGGAAATAGACCAACCCTGTTCGCCTATACCTTTGGGGAATATTCACAGCAGGTCGTGGAGCTCATTAAAGAGCTCGGATTTACCGCCGCATTTGCCCAGCAATCAGGCGTGATTCACGAAGACCATGACCGCTATATCTTGCCACGCTTTCCGATGGGCGGGCCCTTCGCCACCCTGCAAGGTTTTGTCAGTAAGTTGAAGATGAAACCATTGCTGGTGTTACAGCAGGAACCCTTCGAGTCGGTACTCGTTACTAATCCTCCGGAATTATCTATTAAATTGGTTGGCGAATCGCTTCGACCAGAACGGTTCAATTGCTTCGTTCAGGGTGACAACCGCTGTTGGGTTGAAGCCAATCAGGAACGAGGAGCGGGCTGGTATAAGATTTTGGCCGAAAAGCCGCTCACCGGGCGGCGCAACAAATATACTCTGACACTGCAGACCCGGGAGGGGGATTGGCTCTGGTATAGTCATCCCTGGGTCAAGGCAGACAATCCTGTTCCGGGATCAGACTGAATTTTCCTGGCGGGATTAACCTCTGGTGCGGAGTTTGGCGCTGGCGAATCGACTGAGCTTGTTCTTGCGAATCATCGCCTGTAACTCGCGGACATAATCTTCACCGCGTACCGAATAACGCAGCAAGCCCTCTGCCAGCTTAAGACCATCTGGGTTTATGCCAGCACTACGACTTTCTGCACGTATTTGGCGTAGCGGTTTGTAGGCAGCATGGCTGTTCAAGTTTTGCAGGTAGGAGCGAACCGATTCATAGACTGTGGCAAATTTTTGCACTTCATAGGTCTCTCCCTCAGGCCGCCCTTCAGGTATGATCCCCTGTCCCTGGATGAATGTCCACTCGCCAAAGAGGTTGTTGGCGACCCGCGAAAAACGCGACGTTCCCCAGCCGGATTCGTTTGCAGCCTGGGCCAGAACGAGGTCTGCGGGAATGATATCGATGCGATGCAGGAGTTTATTGATCGCCTGATCTGGAGCCTCAGGGTCCAGTTTTATTTTGTAGCGTTCAGCCAGCGATGACAAAATGTGCATTTGTGCCGAGGTGAGATGCTGCTGTGAGGCCAGGACTTTTTTTGTTTTCAGCAGTTGCTCGCGCTCAAAACGAATTTCATCATTAGCCAGTAAAACCATCGGCAGCAAGGCTTTGAAAAAAAACGTTTTTTTCTGTTTGCCTGACCGAATTTGATGTAAGTCGCCGGGGAGCGACTTAAGAATAATCGACGGTACGCCCTTGTCCAGGGCATCGAGCTGATAACTGTGGCGCTTAAACTCGAATTCGAGATCTTTATAAAATTCGTGACCGATAATCTGGATATCAGGGCCCTGATAGACTGGCGCGACACTCTCTGTGCAGCTGGCCAACAACAGGCACAGCACGAGCAGTGGGGGTAAAAAAAGTTTTTCTAGCATACGGGTGTGTTTAACTTTCATAGAAAAGATTCTATCCTTGCCTCTCATTAAGCAGGCTGTTTTATATAGAAAACCTAGGACCCTGTCAACTGTTTGTCTGACCATTTTACTCGGTTTTTCAGGGACTTCAATCCGTTGACTGGAAAAAAATTAATTGGTGAAGGAGGACTCTGTGAAATCATTCAGGAAAGAATTGTTTTTTAACGTTCCAGCGCGGCGTGGTTTTGTGAATATTACCGGACAGATACACCAATGTCTGGCCGAGAGTGCGATTCAGGAAGGACTTTTACTCTGTAATGCCATGCACATTACCGCTTCAGTTTTCATCAATGATGATGAATCAGGTCTGCATCATGATTTTGAGCGCTGGTTGGAGGGTCTGGCTCCGCATGAGCCTTTAA
>JAPHSA010000030.1 GCA_026193235.1 Deltaproteobacteria bacterium
AAAAGAACGATTCCCCCCGTGGCTCTGTGTCTCAGTGGGTAGCAATGAGGTATAAATGAAATCAGCAACAGAGTTTTTTACAACCGAAGAAAAACAAAAGATAGAAGCCGCCGTCAAAACTGCTGAGGAAAAAACCAGTGGTGAGATCGTACCGATGGTGGTTGATGAATCCTACGAATACCCTCGTGCCGAACTGATCGGCGGCGGCACTCTGGCATTAGCTGTCGGACTGATTATCAGTTGGGCTTTCGGCGGGGAATCAATCTGGTGGTTTGTGCCAAGCTTTATTATTGGCTTTATACTTTTTCAACGGATGATCCGCAACTGGCCGTGGTTTAAACGTAAACTCATCCACCCGGATGAACTTACTGCTGAAGTTGAAGAAAAGGCCCTGGTCAGCTTTCTCGAACAGGGGCTGCACGAAACCAGAGACAAAACCGGAATTCTGATCCTGATCTCTGTCTTCGAGCGCCGAGTCCAGGTTCTGGCAGACAGTGGAATTAATGCAAAAGTCCCCGAACATACCTGGGAAGAACTTGTCGAAATAATTACCAATGGTTTAAAAACAGATAAGACCTGTGATGCTGTGTGTAGCGCGGTGAAGCGCTGTGGTGAGCTACTACAGGAACATTTTCCGATCAAACATGATGACAGCAATGAGCTGCCGAATTTGATCATGGAAAACAGCAACTCAACAAAAGCCTGAATACCCTCTGGGAAAATTCAGCAGATCCATGTTGAAATCACGAGAGCAAAAAGAAAACAAGGGAAGCACAGATGTATAAATATTTATTCGGCCCGGTACCGTCTAGACGCCTTGGCATGTCCTTAGGGGTTGATCTGGTCCCGCGAAAAGTATGTTCCCTTGATTGTGTCTATTGCGAAGTTGGTCAGACAACAAAACTGACTCTCGAAAGAAAAGAGTATGTCCCCTACGGGAAAATCGTCCAAGAACTCAGCAACTATTTTGATAACAACCCAGACCCTGACTACATCACCTTTTCCGGGTCGGGCGAGCCGACGCTGAATATCAGGATAGGAGATGTCATTCAGTTCATCAAACACACCAAACCTGATATCCCCATCGCCGTATTAACCAATGGCACCCTGCTGTACGATCAAAAAGTAAGAGTTGAATTAAAAAGTGCCGACCTCGTACTTCCTTCACTGGATGCAGCGACGGAAGAGGTGTTTCAACAGATCAACTGCCCGCCTGCCAGCTTGACTCTGAACAGATACCTGGAGGGACTGATCGATTTCAGCAAGGAGTTTTCCGGAAAAATCTGGCTGGAAGTTTTTATTCTTCCAGGCTACAACGACAGCTGTGAAGAACTAAAAGCCTTGAGAGAAATTATCCTCAAAATTAATCCTGATGCTGTACAGCTCAATACCCTGGACAGGCCCGGAACGGTCACAACTTTACGCGGGGCCACGAAAGCTGAATTGCGTAGGGCAAGTGACCTGTTGAACTTGGACAATGTCGAAATTATTGCTGCCGCACCACAGAGAAAACATATCCAGTCCTACCGCAGCGACGCCGAGACCGCAATTCTAGAAACCATTGCCAGGAGGCCCTGCACACTCGCCGATCTGACACAGATACTGGGCATGCATGGTAGTGAAATTAATAAGTACCTGGATGTGTTGGATGCAGAAAATAAAATTGAAACGGTGCAACAGGATCGCGGGATCTTTTATCAAAAAACAGGCCGGGGTTAAACCATCAGGGCGATAAAATTTTCAGTAAACTGAAGTACCGGTCTGAATCTCATTTATGACTGGTCAACTCTCTCAGACTAAGTTGCAGCAACGCAATCTCAGGACAGCCGATTAAGCTCATCCACCAACCCGTCAATTTCCTCTTCTGTGTAGTCGACGTTTCGCGCAGCCGCCTCGATCGTATCCCAAACCGGTTCACCACAACGGATACAGCGGATGCCTTTTTGAAACAGGTAGCCGACGGCAGCTTCCTTCAGTTCCACCAGTTGTTCGATGGTTGTTTCGCGGGTGATGAGTTTTTTCTGTTCCATCCTTTTGTCCCTCCAATATTTATTTTGACTGATGCAAAGATTGATAAAAATCCCGGTTCCGCCCTCTTTTTGCCTGTTTGTGCTGCAACAACGTATAAATTCTTGTCGCTCGTAATTCTAAATCCAGTTGCTGCAGGGACTGCTGATATTCAGCTGATGCGGCCCCATAGTAGCGTTTCAATATGGGATAAACCCTGGAAAAATTCTGGATTAACGGAAGGTTTCTCTGCTTGCGGCTGCGGGCCAGAAACGCCCGCCCCCTTTCACTGACCGCCAGAAGATGGAGGTAAACAGGTCGGGAAGATAACAGCTTTGGGACGGTCGTTTTTTTCATCCCCAGCAGAATAGAAATCAACATCCGCTGTACCCGGGTGCGCGTCAATTGGCGGGATTTTATGCCACTGATTAATTCTTCCAGATCAACGGCGCTGTCCGCGTTAGCTCGCAACCGGTTCTCAATCCCGTTCTCAACCAGCCAGTAAGCATCAAGTCCTGTTGGTTCTCGTAATATCTGAGATAAAAGCAGCAAAAAATAGCGTTCATCCGAGGAAGATTGCCCATTATTCAAAGCGCCTTCCAGGATATGGAGCGCTGCAGGCGGGAGGAAACCCTGGACCGCTTGACCTTGCCGGAGCCGTTTTCGAATCCCTGTAGCACTGGCAATTTGCCCCTCGCTGACATGGGTATCATGATACCCGGCTCCCAGACGTTGAATGGTCAATGGCTGCACTGAGCTTTCTGTCTGAAACACGGCTTTCAGATACTCAATACCAAGGATATTATTTGGTGAAGCCAACTCGTTCACATGCAGATCAAAGGCTAACAAACCACTTAGAACCCGCGCACGAGCCTGCGGATAGCTCACGCCCTGGCGCAGGAGTTGAGAGGTTTTCTCTTTTATAACCAGCTCTTGACTGCTCAATACGTCCGCCCAATGTTGCAAAGGTTCCAGGGCTCCCGATTCGCTCCCGAAGCAGAGTGCATCTATTCCACCCAAAGCGTTCAATGCCTGAATCCCGCCTCTGGCAAAATCAGGAGCACTACTGCAGGCCCAGGGCAGCGGTAGTTCGATAACCACATCCACGCCTGCTGACAAGGCCATCTCTGCCCGTACCCATTTATCAACCAGCGCTGGTTCGCCCCGCTGGAGGAAATGGCCGCTCATTACCGCTACAGAAACATCTGCCTCGGCACGACGCAGACTTTCCTGCAGATGATGCAGGTGACCATTATGAAACGGATTATATTCGGTTATCAGCCCGACAGTTCGCATAGACTTTTCTTTGTAGCAAAAAGTTTGTGGTTAATCCAAAAGCACCGGAATCTGCTCCCCTATACGGTTTTCTTGTACAGTCACAATTGATTTATACGCCATGGACTCAACCCCTCCCGCAACCACATCACGCAGCAACCGACCATATTCAGGGTCAATCTCATCTGCCGGTGAAAATGCGGTTGCTTCGGCGCGTTGCACCAGAAAGAAAATCACCGCACGGTAGCCCTGTTTTTTAGCGGCCAGCAGTGCGCGCAGATGTTTCTGTCCGCGGGTGGTTACAGCATCCGGAAAACAGGCTGTTGTTGGCTCACAACAGAGGGTGACATTTTTGACCTCAATCAACACCTTTTCATCCTCTTTTTCCAGATGAAAATCGATACGGCTGTCACCAAATCTGTATTCTGGAGTAACCTGGTATCCGCTCAGGTTTTCAATCCAATCATTCCGTAAAGCCTCTTCAACCACACGATTGGTTCTATGGGTATGTGTATCGACCCAATGACCTCCAACCTGGATCAACTCCAGCGTGTATTTCAGCTTGCGTTTTGGATTATCAGATCGGGAAATCAAAACCGGGTACCCGGCTATGGCACATTGCTTCATGCTCCCTGTGTTCGGCGTATGTGCCGTGACGACCGTGCCATCATGCAATGCAATAACGGCGAAAAAGCGCTTGTAACGACGCAGCAATGTTCCTTCCAACAAGGGATAGGGCAACTTCATTGACAACTCCAAGAGATTGAATCTTCCCATCTTAGCCCCTGAGAACAGGCTTCACAAGTGACAATCCTTGCCCTAGATCAGCGATAATCGTATAGTTCGCATGTATTTCTTCATTTATATTGTCATCGCTATCCAGATCACGAATTTAAAAGCCACGGAGGTATAACCATGTCCGATAATCTTATTCAGCGCACCCCCTCAGCCTATACCTACCCATTGCTGATAAAAAACCTGCTGCAGGCGCCAGCAGTTGATGACCCCCAGCAGGAGATTGTTTATCGCGATCAGGCCCGTTTCACTTACGCCGAGTTCAAGCAACGGATTGCCAGACTTGCCAACGCGCTAACGGAAATTGGTGTTAAACAAGGCGATACTGTCGCCGTCATGGACTGGGACAGCCACCGCTACCTTGAATGTTTTTACGCTGTACCGATGATTGGTGCCGTATTGCACACGGTCAATATTCGTCTGTCACCGGAACAGATTTTATACACCATTGACCACGCCGAAGATGATTACATCCTGATTAACGAAGAGTTTCTACCTCTACTGGAACAAATCAAAGGCCGGATTGACACGGTTAAGGACTATATTCTGCTCCAGGACGGTCAGCAACAGCTGGAAACCTCTATCAACTTTGCCGGAGAATATGAAGAGCTGCTCGATCAAGCTGATGATCATTTCGCCTTTCCTGATTTTGATGAAAACACCCGGGCCACAACTTTCTACACCACCGGCACCACCGGGATGCCAAAGGGCGTTTATTTCAGTCATCGTCAGCTCGTTCTCCATACGATGGCAGGAATGGCTGCTCTTGGGACTGCGGTTGGCCAGGGCCGTTTCCACCAAAGAGATATTTATATGCCGATCACCCCGATGTTTCATGTCCATGCCTGGGGTATTCCCTACATCGCTACGGCTCTTGGTATCAAACAAGTTTACCCCGGGAAATACACCCCGGAGATGCTGTTGAAACTGATCGACAAAGAAAAAGTTACATTCTCCCATTGTGTTCCTACTATTCTGCATTTGTTGATGAGTCATCCGCTGTTCAAAGAAATTGATCTGTCAAACTGGAAGGTCCTGATCGGTGGTGCCGCCCTGCCGAGAGCCATGTGCCAGACCGCCCTGAGACGTGGGATCGATATTTATACCGGCTACGGAATGTCAGAAACCTGCCCGGTTCTCACCATTGCCCATGTGACGGAAGATGATTTAACAGAGGAAGAGGAAGTGGATGTCCGCTGTAAAACCGGGCGGCCCATTCCACTGGTTGATTTACGGATTGTCGACGAGCAAATGGAAGATATCCCTGCAGACGGAGAAAGTGTCGGTGAAATCGTCGTGCGCACCCCTTGGTTAACCCAAGGATACCTGAAAGATCAGCGGAACTCTGAAACTCTCTGGCGCGGCGGATACCTGCACACTGGTGATGTCGCTAACAGGGACAAAAGAAACTACGTCAAAATCACCGATCGGATCAAAGATGTCATCAAGATTGGCGGTGAGTGGATTTCTTCGTTGGAAGTTGAAGATCTGATTGCCACCTATCCCGGAGTTGCTGAGGTTGCCGTCATCGGGCTGCCCGATGAGAAATGGGGCGAAAAACCACTGGCACTGATTGTGAGGAAGCCTGAGAGTGAAATCAACGAAAAGGAACTGATCCAGCACATTCGTGGGTTTGTCGACAAAGGCATTATTTCCAAGCAGATCATCCTGTTGAAACTTCAATTTGTCGAAGCCATTGACAAAACCAGCATCGGCAAAGTCAACAAACGACTGCTGCGCGAGAAATACCAGGACTGACAATCAGAAAGGCCGGGATCATGATTATGATTCCGGCCTTTTTTAGAGCAAAAACGTTCGGGATGATCAGCCTTGCAACACCTCAGCAACAGGAACATAGTCCAGGTCAAAGGCCTCTGCAACCCCCGCGTAACAAACCTGACCGGCGACAATATTCAGCCCGTCTTTAATCCCCTCACTCTCCAAGGCAGCAGCTTTCCAACCCTGATTCGCCAATTTTACAGCATAGGGCAGAGTCGCATTGGTTAAAGCCATGGTCGATGTTAAGGGCACCGCACCCGGCATATTGGCCACACAGTAGTGGACAACCTCATCGATCTTATAAATAGGCTCTGTGTGTGTAGTCGCTTTGGACGTTTCGAAACAGCCCCCTTGATCAATCGCCACATCAACCAATACTGCGCCAGGCTTCATCGTTTTCAGCATCTCGCGGGTGACCAGCTTCGGGGCCTTTGCCCCATGAACCAGAACGGCACCAATCACGACGTCAGCTTCCTGAACCAGTTCACGAACCGTCGCTGGAGACGACATCATCGGGAAACAATTTTTCGGCATTACTTCTGACAAATGCCTTAAACGATCAAGATCCATATCGAGCAGATAAACCTTCGCACCCAGGCCGCAAGCCATTTGCGCGGCATGGGTACCAACCACACCACCACCAATGACCACCACAGTTGCCGGAGCCACCCCCGGAACGCCACCCATCAGAATGCCGCGACCGCCCTGAGCGCATTCCAGGTATTTGGCCCCTTCCTGAGCTGCCATACGCCCGGCCACTTCACTCATCGGAGTCAGCAGGGGCAAGGAACCATCGGGATTGGTAATAGTTTCATAGGCAACACAGATCGCTTTACGCTCGATCATCGCCCGGGTCAGCTCCTCACCAGCAGCAAAATGAAAATAGGTGAAAACAATCTGTCCTTCACGAATCATCGGGTATTCACTCGGCTGTGGTTCCTTGACGTGCATCACCATTTCCGAACGGGCATAAACATCTGCCGCAGACGGGGCAATTTCTGCTCCGACATTCTGATAATCTTCATCGCTGAAACCACTGCCAACCCCTGCAGATGTTTCTACCAGTACGCTATGCCCGTTGTTTTTCACCACCTCTGCTCCGGCCGGAGTCATACAGACGCGATTTTCTTCAACTTTGATTTCCTTGAGAATCCCAATAATCATGGCAGGCTCCTTTTTATTTTTTATCTATATTGGTTGATTGAAATTATTAATTCTCAGATTTTACCAGCTAAAGCGCTGAATATTCCTGCAAAATAAAAAATATAAAACTGTTATTTAGAATATTCTGCTGCTAAAATTAAAATATGCCACAGATTCCACGAAAAAACTCAATAGATGCCATTGATCAGCGAATTCTTTCAGTATTGCAGAAAAATGGCCGCCTGACGAATGTCCAGCTCTCAGAAAAGGTCGGGCTCTCTGAATCAGCATGTTTGCGCCGGGTTCGCCTACTGGAACAGAACGGCATTATAGACAAATACGTCATGCTGATTGATCAGGCTGCCATCGGTAAACCGGGGAATGTTTTTGTTCGCGTCACCCTGGAAGGTCAACAGCAGGAAAAGTTGCAGCGATTTGAAGATGAGATTGGAAAAGTCAAAGAGGTAATGGAATGTTACCTGATGTCGGGAGATAGTGATTTTCTGTTGCGAGTCATCGTCCGCGACAATGAAGACTATATGCGCCTGCATAACCGCTTGACCAGCTTACCCGGTGTCCTTCGGGTGCAATCTTCTTTCGCGCTCAAAACTGTGCTTAAAAAAACCGAACTGCCACTTTAAAGAGTTCCATTAAAACCTTCAGCTTTTAACGCAAACCAATCATCTCCAAAAACGGAGAAGATATGCAGATGGGGAAGATGGAAACGCAGGTGGTTTCTTGGCGATTCTTTGGCTGAGCTAGAATTTGGTGGTGATAAGTGTGGTTTCATGCCATCTCCTCTTACAATGGAACCTTGTCAATTACCCCTCATTCTATAAAAAGGCGGCCTTATTATTGTTTACTGCCAAACCTCTATCATCACGGCAACCCCTGCCAGCCACCACCTAAAGCCTTAACCAGTAACACGCTGGCAGCCAGCCTTCTTCCTAAAAGAGTCAGGGCTGTGCGTTCATTCGCCAGGGTAACTGACTGAGCAACCAAGACGTTAAGATACGCGACAGCTCCGGCCTGGTACTGGTCATTGGTGATGGCCAGCGACTGGAGGGCGGCCTCCACAGCCTGATCCTGCAGCTGGGTTTCTGCTGCGAGAATCCGCAGCGCTGCTAAATTATCCTCAACCTCCTGAAATGCTCTAAGAACCGTGCCCCGGTAGCTGGCGACCGTCGTCTCATAACCAGCACTGGCTTGATCAGACTGAGCCTGACGTAAACCACCATCGTAAAGAGTGGTCGAAGCCGCCGGGCCGATCGACCAGAAGCGGCTTGGCCATTCGAGCCATTTGGCCAGTGTCGAAGCTGAAAAACCACCTCCAGCAGAAAATTTTATTGTGGGATAAAAAGCCGCCTGGGCAAAGCCGATCCGGGCATTAGCCGCCGACATATTTCTTTCGGCTGCGGCAATGTCCGGGCGTCGTTCGAGTAACTCAGAGGGGAGACCCGGTGGAATCGTCGGAACGACCGTGGTCAAGGATGCTACCGGAAGAGTAAAAGCCGCCGGTGTTTTACCAATTAACAGGGCAATAGCGTGTTCCAGTTGAGCACGCTGGGCCCCGAGATCCAGCGCCTGAGCCGCAGTACTTTTCAGTTGTACTTCAGCCTGAAAAAGCTCCGCCTTGGATGCAACCCCGGCACTATATTGATAATTCGTGAGATCATATGACTTTTGGTAAACTGTCGTCGTTGCATCCAGCAGTCCCTGTTGGGCGTCCAGTAGCCGCAATTGGAAATAGGCACTGACCAGCGCTGCCTGTGCACTGAGTGTTACTGCTGCAAGATCTGCTGCGCTTGCTTCGAAACTGGCTTGACTCGCTTCAATCCCACGACGAAGACGGCCCCAAAGATCCAGTTCCCAGCTTAAATCCACCGGCAACTGAAAGGCTGAAACCGTCTTACCATCAGCACCAACGGCACCGAGAGTTCGATTGAGATGATTTCGGGTCGCTGAAACCCCAGCCGTGATCGCGGGAAAGGAGCCGGATTGAGCCATTTGGACTAATGCCCGGGCCTGGCGCAGCTGGGCATCAGCTACAGCGACATTAAGATTCGCCCCAGCCACCTGCTCTGCCAAGCGGTTCAGAACAGGATCATGGTAACTTTCCCACCAATTTGAGCTGATAACAGCCTGGTCAGGCTGCGCCGCCAGTTTCCAGCCTTTCAGCTCCTTGTAGCTTTCTGGCATCGTTTCCAGCGCAACTGGTCGCTTGTAGTCGGGGCCAATCGTGCAGCCTGCCGATCCGAACAGCAGCGATGTGATGATGATATGAATAATTAAATCGTTGAATTTCACGAACCCTCTCGTTTCAGTTATGGTCTGTTTTCGTTCCGCTTTTCATTAATGTCCTATGAGTGACTCGTCTGAGCCGGTCTCTTCAATCCGCAAAGCATCTTCTCTGAGTTTGTCTTTAGAATGATCTTTGGCCACCAGCATATAAATGGATGGGATGATAAAGAGGGTGAACAGGGTTCCAACTGCCATGCCCCCAACCAGCACCAGACCGATGGAATTCCGCGCAGCAGCTCCGGCGCCGGTGACCAATGTCAAGGGGAAGTGACCGGCAATGGTGGCCCCGGTGGTCATCAGAATCGGGCGCAAGCGAGTCATTGCAGCCTCGTGCACTGCCTGTCGTTTGGCGTATCCTTTGAGTTGGAGTTTATTGGCGAACTCCACGATCAGGATGCCGTTTTTGGAGACCAACCCCACTAGAGTGACCAACCCAACCTGGGAATAGATATTCATCGTCGTGGTCCAACCATGCGTCCAGAATGGAACGCTGGGATCGGGCATTTTGAGAAAGGTGAAAATCATCGCGCCGAACATCGCCAGCGGTACCGATCCGGCCAGTATAACAAACGGATCTCGGAAGCTATTGAACTGTGCCGCCAACACCAGGAAAATCAGGATGACCGCCAGACCAAAGGCTTGCACAAATTTGTTGCCTTCGGTGCGCAGTTGCCGTGATTCACCGGTATAATCGAGGACGTAGCCCTGGGGCAGGATTTTGGCCGCTTCATCTTCCAGAAAGCGCAGGGCTTCATCCAAAGGACGCACAGCGACGCCGCTGATTTTCACCGCGTTGAGCTGCTGAAAACGATTCAGGGAACGCGGTACGGTGCTGTCCTTGATGGTGGCAATACTCCTGAGTGGAACCAATTGCCCATTGGGCCCGGTGACATGGATATTGAGCAGTTGCTCCGGATTGAGTCGATCAATCCGTTGAACCTGGGGGATGACTTTGTAGCTGCGTCCGGAAATATTGAAACGGTTGACGAAATTGCCGCCGACCATTGCGGCCACGTCGGCACCAACCTGGCGCAGGTTCAACCCCATGTCGGCTACCTTGTCACGGTCAATCACCAACTCGGACTGAGGTTGATCTATTTTAACGTCAATGATCGGCGGAAAAGCAAACATGCCGCTTTTCATGGCTGCCAGTTGAATCTGCTTAGCAAAGTTCAAAATTTGATCAGATTCAGCCGTGGAGGCGAGGACGAATTCGACCGGAAACTGTCCACCGCCGGGCAGTGCCGGGGGGATCACCGGAAACATTCTGATCCCGGGAATGGCATGAAGCTTCTGCTGAACTTCAGGCAGAATCTGGAAAATATTCCGTTCTCTCTCCTGCCAGGGTTTGACCACCATGCCGCCAAATCCGGAAGAAGGCATGGTAAGTTGGAAGACAAACTGGGTCTCCGGTACGCTGAGAAAGGCCTGGTTGACAGCCTCGGCGTAGTGACTGGTCTGATCCAGGGTAGAGTTGGCAGCAGCGTCAAGGATCCCGAAAATAACCCCTTGGTCTTCGGTTGGCGCCAGTTCTCGCGCCGACATGGTGAACATCGGGAAGGCCAACAGACCAATCACGATCCAAACCAGGTAGACAGCGGGTCGGGCATTGAGACTGCCATTTAAAAGCCGCCCGTAAAAATTCCGCAGTTTCTTAAAGTCACGTTCGATTTTCCCGGTAAAACCCTTTTCTGACATGCCCGGTTTGAGCATTCGCGAAGACAACATCGGCGACAGGGTTAAGGCCACGATGCCAGAGATGGTCACCGCGCCGGCCAGGGTAAAAGCGAATTCCCGGAACAATGATCCGGTCAGTCCACCCTGCAGACCGATTGGTGCATAAACCGCTGCCAGGGTGATGGTCATCGCGATCAGCGGACCCACCAATTCACGAGCCCCTAAAATGGCCGCCTGCATGGCAGATTGCCCCTCACTCATGTGCCGCTCGGTGTTTTCCACCACCACAATGGCATCATCCACCACCAGCCCCACGGAAAGCACGATGGCCAGCAGAGTTAGCAGGTTGATGGTGAAACCGAATGCCTGCATCAGGAAAACTGCCCCGATCAGTGACAAGGGAATGGAGATCACCGGAATTAGGGCTGCGCGAAATGATCCAAGAAAAAGAAAAATGATCACCATAACAATGAGCAGTGTTTCACTGAGGGTTTTGACCACTTCTTGAATGGCGTTGTCAATATAAGCAGTACCATCGTAGGCGATGCGCCCGGTCAGTCCATTGGGAAATTGTTTGGAAATTGCCTCCATTTCCAACCGGACCCGCTTGATTACGTCGAGAGAGTTGGCGTTTGGCAGCGGCCAGATGCCCATAAATACAGCCGTCTGTCCGGAAAAACGCACTTCCGAATCATAATCTTCAGCCCCCAGTACGACGTCACCGATATCTTCCAGCCGGATGATGGTCCCACGATCTTCTCGAACCACCAGTTGCTTGAACTCTTTGGCCGAACGCAAATCAGTGTCGGCGGTCAGGTTGACTTGAATCAACGCCCCTTTCGTTCTGCCCACCGCCGCAAGAAAATTATTAGCGGCCAGAACCTGAACGACTTGGGTTGGGCTGATATTGTAGGCTGCCATACGGTCCGGCTTGAGCCAGATGCGCATGGCAAAGGTGCGCCCCCCGAGGACATCGGCGCGTTGAACCCCTTCCAGGGCGGACAGTCGTGGCTGAACGATGCGCACCAGATAATCGGTAATCTGATTCTGCTTGAGGATATCCGAAGTAAAACTGAGATAAGCCGAGGCAAACTGGCTGTCGGCTGATTGCACATTGATGACCGGGACCTCGGCTTCCGGAGGGAGATCCTGACGAACCTGATCCACCTTGGAGCTGATTTCCGCCAGCGCTTTGATCGGGTCATAATTGAGTTTCAAGTGGGCGTTGATGGTGGAGATTCCCTGTGAACTTTGCGACTCCAGATAATCAATACCATCAGCGGCGGCAATGGCCCTTTCCAGTGGTGTGGTAATAAAGCCACGCACTAGTTCGGCGCTGGCCCCTACATAAACGGTAGTGACCGAAACGATGGCATTGTCACTGCGCGGGTACTGGCGGACATTGAGGGTAAAAATGGCCTGCAGCCCAGCAATAATAATCAAGAGACTGATCACCAGTGCAAGTACCGGCCGGCGGATAAATAAATCGGTGAATTTCATCGACTAACCTTCCGCAGGTTGAGGCGCAAGTTTAAATTCGGGAGCCAGTTTATTGTCGACCACAATGGTCTGGCCGTTACGCAGTTTAAACACTCCGGTGCTGACCAGGGTTTGACCAGTCTTGAGCCCGCTGGTGACGGTGACAAAATCGCCACGTTTTTCCCCCAGACTGATAAATTGCTGCCGCACAATTTGACCTGCAGGCTTTCCATCGTCCCCTTTTTTCTCTTCGATAACGAAAACCGAATCACTGTATGGTGCGTAGAGGACGGCGGTGATAGGAATAACCAGGACCTCAACAGGTTGCGGCAGAACCACTGCGACCTCAGCATACATACCGCTACGCAGTTTTTCACCGGGGTTCTTCAGTTTGGCCTGAACCCGAATATTTCTGGTATCATTGTCAATCATGGGATCAATAGCGCTGATCTTTCCGCTGATAATTTGATCAGGAAGGGCATCGGCGGTGACCCGAACCTCAAGACCACTGTGAAGCGTTGCCAGATGCTGTTGCGGGAGAGAAAAATTGACAAAGATAGGATCGAGTGTCTGCAGCGTGACAATCGCCTGACCATCATTGATGATCTCTCCCAAGTTAATCTGACGGATACCCAACTGACCAGGAAATGGCGCTCGAATAGTTTTCTTGTTCATTGTCGCCTGGAGATTGTCAATCTGAGCCTGAGCATCCGTCAGTTGGGCCTGGGCATTATCATAATCAGATTGGGATATGGCACGGTTAGGCAGCAGCGTCTTGGCCCGCTCAAAATTTATCTGTGCCAAATCAGCCATGGCCCGGGCGGCTCGGAGTTGGGATTTTTCAACAGAAACATCCTGCTGCAGCAGCAGATCCCCGGCCGCTACGCGGGAGCCGGATTCGAAAGAGATATCAACCACCTTACCTGTCATTTCAGCAGTAACAACGACCCCCTGTACAGCGTCCAGCGAACCAACTGTCGTCAGTAACGTCTCCCAGGATTCAGACTTGACCGCCGCCGAGGTAACAACTTCAGGTGGCATGACAAATTGATTGCCCTGAGCAATCATTGCCCGGATTTGCAACGTCTTGATCCCAGCCAAGATTCCTGCAACGATTAACAGTCCCAGAATGCTAAAGAAAATTGCTTTTTTCATTGTGACCCTATTCCCTGCAAGGTAGAGGAGCTCTTCACTTCTATTGAACTCAAGAAAAATAAAAGTGTTTGCAACCAGTTAAAATTGTCAAAAATACAGTGGTGTTCAAGCTGATACATTGTCAGTATTCCAGCCAATTCACTATCCAGTCAACACATCCTGTCAGCAATATTTTAAGGCTGTTTTATTCCATTCTTGTTTGGTATGGCAAGAAATTTACTGATCAACTGGTTAACTTGGAAAGCATGGGTTATCAGTGTCGTGTGCCCGCCATCCGGGACAATCTCCAACTTGCTATATGGCAGTGATGCCGCCATTTTTTGTGCATGGGACAGTGTAATCAGATCGTACTCACCAATGATAACCATGACCGGAATGTTGATTCCGCTTAAATCATCAACCCTCAACTTTGGTCCGTTCTGCCACAGGTTTTTGATTTTGTCTTCCAGTTCTAAAAATTGTTCTCCCGCACCGGTCCACCAGCGTTTCAACCAGTAGTTCAAACCAGAACTGCGATTGTTGTTATCGTCTTGTCCCTCAGGTTTAATCCCCGAAGGGTCAAAATTTCCGCTGATAGCAACAATTTTACCCACCCGTTGAGGCCAGTAACGAGCCAGCAGAAGCGCGGTATTGGCGCCATCGCTCCAGCCGATGACATCGGTTTTCCAGATATCCAATTGATCCAGGACATGAACCGCATCTGTTGCCAATAGTCGATAACTCAGGACACTGTCACCAAGTTCACTATCACCGTGACCACGTGAATCTATCAATATGATCTTCCGCCCTGATGCGACCAGCCAGGGAACCTGAGAAAACCAGCTCAACCGATGACTCAATCCCCCGTGAAGGAGGAGAACCGGGAGCCCACTACCATAATATCGGTAGTGAATGTCAGTATCTACGACCCTGATGCTGCCCTTCTGAGCCATTCCTGATGCCGTTGTTCTCCACCAGAGGTAATAAATAAAAGCCTTGGAGACCGGCACTAACTGCCTACCGCCAATCAAGATTGCCGAAGCAAGAAAAGCCGTAAAAATGATGAGAAATAATTTCATTCTGAACCACAGTCGAAACAAACTCAACTTCTGCATAAACAGCAAGAAATTTTAAAAATCGGCAGGCAGGTAGCTGTTCAAACTTAAAGTAGAGGTGCCAGCATGCGGGCGACCCCTTCGCTGAGATCTCGCCAGACCCCTACTGGAGAAACCCCACTGGTGCAATCAATACTCAGGGTGTCTACCCAGGCACTGATCTCTCGAACTTCAGCCAAGCTATAGATCAGTAAACCGGTTTCATAGTTCAGAAAAAGGCTGCGCATATCGAGATTAGCTGATCCGACCAATGCCAGTTCATGATCGACCAGCAAGACTTTAGCGTGAAGCATCCCTTGCTGGTAAAGAAGAATTTTTCCTCCCACATCCTGCAGATCACGAAGGTAGGTGCCGCGCGCTAAGTCTGCCAGCCAATGATTTGAGGTCTGTGGGATGATGACTTGCACATCAACACCCCGGTGGGCCGCCAGTTGCAGTGCCTGAGCCATAGTTTCATCAGGGATAAAGTAGGGGGTTACAATCCTTAAGAGTTTTTTTGCCTGAAAAATAGCTGCCATTATCGCTGCATAGAGCGGGTCACCATTGGCATCCGGACCCGATGGGACGACCTGGAAAAGGCCCTCTTCCATCGGCGGGGTTGTGCCGTTGGAAGAGGGCCTTTGAAGGGTAAGAGATTCCCCCGTGGTAAAGAGCCAGTCAGAGTGAAAAATAGCCTGATAATGTTGGACCACAGGGCCTTCGAGGATAAAGGAGAGGTCTTTCCAACGTTCAGAATGTGGTACCGGTCCGATATATTCGGTGGCTATGTTGGTCCCCCCGGCCCATATTCGAGAACCATCGGCAATCACCGCCTTACGATGATTGCGCAGGTTGGTGCGACCGCGAAAAGGACGATGGAGCACCGGCATGAAAAAAGCCGCTTTCGCACCAACTCCCAATAATGGTGCCAAGTCCATTTTGTTCGTATGTAAAGAGCCGACACCATCGAGAAGAACATAAATTTTTACTCCAGCCGCCGCCCGACGGGCAAGTCGGTCAATGATATCGCGCCCAACGGCATCAGGGTGCAGGATAAAAGTACTGACCCAGAGACTCTCTTTGGCTCCTTCAATCAATTCAACCAGGGATTTATAACCCTCTTCACCGGTGTGGCATAGAGTCAACTGGTTCCCTGAACTGGCTCCGGGAATGGCGTAGGAGCGCAAGAGGGTGTCCATTTCCTGAATGCGCCCAGGTAACGGTTGAACCTGCTCAGAAAGTTTTATTGCTGTTTTGCTGTCGGCCAAGCGGCGCATTTTGCGTCCACCCAATGCCAAATACAGGGGGATACCAACATAGGGGGCCAAGACCATAATAAGCAGCCAGGCCAGAGTCCCAGCTGGAGAACGTCGCTGGCGGAGCATCCGGGCAATGACCGGAACCGCCAGAATAAAGCCACAAAACAGCAGAAGATGAGATAAAAACCAGGCCATCAACATGGCTGTTCACCATGGGGAAAAAACCAAAGTTTAATCATTTACCGAGTACCCCCTTAATTCCACCGGAAATCAGCGTGGTGGTGTTGGTCAGAATGCGTGGCAGGGCAAGCCCCCCTGGACAAGCCAGATAACGGGGTTCCCAAATGGGGGCGAACTTTTCCTTATAATGACGCAAGCCTTCGAAATTGTAAAAATGATCTCCCTGGCGAAAGATAATAGCGCCAATCCGGTTCCAGAGTGGTGCAAAGGGACGATTTTCCAGACCGGACAATGGTGCCATGCCAAGGCTGAAAAACTGGTAACCCTGGTCCTGTCCCCACAACATCAGGTTGATGAAAAGAAACTCCATAATCCCATCCGGGGCCTGCCGATTGTAGCGCATCAGATCAATTGATAGTTCGTGGCGCTCAGCCCCGGTCCAGAGGTTGGCAAATGCGACAATCTCGTTTTGTACCCTGACGACAGCGACCGGAAAATTCATTAGATAATCGTTATTGAAAAAGCCTAGAGAAAAGCCTTTTTCCCGGCTGTTTTTTTCTTTCAACCAGGAGTCAGAAATTTTTTGCAAGTCTGGCAGCAGTTCAGGAACAGCCGTCACCGGGATAACTTCGAAACTGCATCCCTCCCGGCCTAGACGGCGGTGTGTGTAGCGAAGACCACTGCGCTTTGAGCCAGCTAGAGTGAACTCGCTCAGTGGCACTCTGGCATCCTCACCGAGCTTGAACAGTGTCAGCCCCATGTCCAGGTAAACATGGAGCATCGACGGACCGACCTCGTAAAAAACCGGCTGGCCATCGTGCCGCTCAACCAGCTCACGGAATTGCCATGCCAGGGTACGGGCCACATCAGGGGGACCGACCGGATCACCCATGGTGATCCAGGAACGTCCTTCGATACCATACATGACAAAACCACGGTCAGTTTTGTCAAACAAAAGGGTTTTGTCGCCGAGCAGCGCAAGATTGGCCTCGGTCGTCGGTGTTGTGGCAATAATCACACGAGCTTTCTCAAGCTCCGTTCGATCGGTTGGTGGTGGGATGCTGGCCGCCGGCCTCAGCAGTTTGGCGACAGAGAATAGCAGCAAAAAAACACCGACACCGACTGCGGCACGCAAAAAACGCGGGGCATCCGCCTTCAGAGCAAAGTGCCACCAGAGATCTCCGGTATAGTTGACATGTTTGAAAGCAAAAGCCCCCAACCAGGTTGAGCAAATGAAAACTAGCAGAATGGCCACAACCCAACTCGGGCTGAACGGTTCGGAAAAGAGTGAAGATTTACGATAGAAATGTCGTCGACAGGGAATGAGCGCGACCAGCATCAACGCCAGCAGAATGGCCTCTTCATAATCCACCCCCTTAAGAAGAGAAAAAAGACTGCCCCCGGCAAGAAAGAACAGGGTTAAGAGATAGGCAGCATCAAGCCGCCGCTGTAGCCCGCGCGCCAACAATAAGAGCATGGCACCGGTCAAGCTACCGAGAAAGTGTGAAAATTCTATAATTGGCAGCGGAATAAAGTTGCGCAGCCACTGCAGGCGCTCTGGCGCGACCGGGGTCGCGCCAGAAAACAGCAGAATTGCGCCAGCGACAAGTGTTGACAGAGCCAGGAATTGCGGAACCACAACAGATCCCCATTGACCGATCAGCTGAGCCATCTTATTGACCACAACTTTATGGTTCAGTGTTTCTGTCACCGCCAATAATAAGGTCGCTGCAATCAGCGGTAACAGATAATAAATCCCGCGATATAATAACAGTGAGCCAAGAAGCTCCGCAGAAGCTGCTTCAGGCGCGAAGAGGAGAATCATTGATTCGAAAACACCAATTCCACCAGGAACATGACTGATCAGGGCAACGACCTGTGCGAGCAGATAAATACCGAGCAACTGAAGAAAAGAAAAGGCAACCTGATCAGGCATCAGTACATAAAGCACACTACCAGCCAAGCACCAGTCAACCGCCCCTACGGCCAGTTGAGCGAAACCGAGTTTCAGTGACGGCAGGGCAAATTCCCAGGATCGCAATTGGAACGGAGCACGTCGCAGCTTGAGAAAGAACAGATATGCAGCCATAAGCAGCAGAAAAAATATTCCCAGGATCCGAACAGAAGTGATCGGCAGATAGGCTGTAACAGGCAAAGCCAGTGGTTGCAGGGTGAAGACAATTCCACCGGCAGTGAGAATCCCCAGCCAGAAGGTCACCACGGTAAAGCTTACCAGCTTAGTGATCTGTTCGGCAGACAATCCCCAGGCTGAATAGAGCCGGTAACGGATCGATCC
Source organism: Deltaproteobacteria bacterium (assembly GCA_026193235.1). Taxonomy (GTDB): domain Bacteria; phylum Desulfobacterota; class Desulfuromonadia; order Desulfuromonadales; family Geopsychrobacteraceae; genus JAPHSA01. The sequence continues at coordinate 18,420 of JAPHSA010000030.1, forward strand.
GGCGGTTATCAGAGACAGCCCGATATTGTTGCTGAAGGCATAGCTGATAAAGGAAGCCAGTATCACTCGGCCCCGTTGCAGTGGATGGCGCAGATACACGATAGCCAATTGATCGTAGGCCGTCATGACCAGGTAGCTGAGAGCTGTCAAGCCGACAGCGAGTAAGAGGTCAGTTAACGAAACAGCATGCACCCAGCGTATGATGTCGCGGTAATGAAACTTATCTGAAGCCCGGTGCAGGATCCAGAGTGCGCCCGCAAACAGGAAAAGTGCAATAAATGGAAGGAGACGACGCGACAAAGCCACCAGTCTTTGTTTACCTGTCATGGCAGTGTCCTGTCCCTTCATCACGAGATCACGACTGTTTGTCATTGTAGACCGCTTAAAAATGAACACACGCTACCAACTAAAGATATTCATCTGTTGACTGAATTTTTGCGGAAGATAAACTGAACTGGGCCTCATTCCTGTAGGGCAGAGAACCAAGCATGAAGAACAGACATACTGGAAACCCCAATGAAAGGGTCTGGTTACATTACAGTCAATTATCACCCCAGGATCAGGCTTATCGCCAGCGCCGCGGATGCTTCGGAAGGTGCCAGTAACCGCGCTGCCATGTCCAGCGGTCTCCAACCCAGGTCCAGGCGTCAGTGAAATGGTCATTGATTTCATGATCAATTCTCCCAACCAGGTTCAATCCACTGTAGAAGGTACAATACTAAAACTCTTTACGCGCTTTTTCGAGCGATTTTCCCAATTCTGTGTAGCTTGCTGAAAACCCCTTTTTGATTTCTTCCCAGGCGTTAGATGAACTGTGCTCTAAACCGCCATACCATTCAGCAATTTCAGTCCTTTGCTGCTGAAGAGACTTCAGTGTCTCGCGGGCTTCTTTGCGGGCTTCCTGGCTCATCTGTTGCCAATGTTGGTCAAACTGTTTTTGCAGTTGTTCAATATGGGTATCGGTTCTCTCCAGTGAGTCCTTCGCTTTTGCTAGCGCTAAATCACGTTGTTCAGCCGAATAACTGCTGATTGACTGTAGCGCTTCGCTAATTTCCTGACGAACTTCGGCCGCGGTGGGTGCGTTGGTATTATCAGCGACTGCTATGCTGAACGACGCGCAAAGAGACAATGCCACAAGAAAACAGAAGACAGCTGCTTTTTTACTCATCAAACGGTTCATAAATGGCCCTTCCTCAAGTCATCCTTGAAGTTTGAAATTCAAGACAACGATCAGCTTAGCTGCTTGCAGAAGAGGTTGAAAAACTAAGACCTGACAGTTTATTGTTAACCTGCAGATTATACACGAGCACCATAATATTTTCTATTTCATCAATAGAGTAAAAAAAGGGGGTGGGGGAAGAAAAGCTTATTTTTTCCTGCGGCAATGCGCGGGTTGAAAACGCGGGTTGCAAACTATAATCCTTATCCCATGGCTTCAAGCTACTCACTTATTCGGATATGGTCACACGCTTAAGAGGACGACTATTGTCGGTCATTAACGAAGATAGTGTAGAAATAATAGGAATTTGCCGAATGGGGACAGCCTCTAATGCAATACCGATATTGAACTCGAACCTCAGACCATAAACGATATTCCATCGGTATCGACAAAACTTGGCGCACATCTGCAGGCAATTGACCACATCTATCCAAATTTGAAGATCTCGGCGGTGTTCGATTGATTTTGTGATGACTTAATTTCCCTGTGGTCATCGTTAGTGAAACAAACATGCTTATCAGGGAAGCAATAATCATCGTCACTTTGATCGTACTCCGGTTCTTCAGGCGTATAAACAGGCTATAGTGTTAATGGAACAGCGGAATAAGGTCGTATCGACAGTCACGTTAGAGGCAATATTGAGGAATCTGTATACATCATGTTTGAACATATTCCAGCAGAGCTAAGATTATTTGTCATAATTCTCAGCATTCTTGCTATTACTGTGCTCGTTGCGTGGATCATCAAACGTATTATTGAGCGTGCTCTTGTCAGCTTTTTAGCCAAGCATAAAACCGACCAGACAAGCCTGAGATTTGTCCGGAGACTCATTAGTACTGGTATCTATCTGGTAGGGATCAGCACAGCGCTGACCCAGATCCCGGAATTCAGAATCATCGGCCACTCTTTACTTGCTGGTGCCGGGATTTTAACAGTCGTGGGTGGTTTGGCGTCTCAACAAGTCTTAAGTAATGTTGTCAGCGGTTTTTTGATTGTGTTTTTTCGACCATTTAAAATTGGCGATAAAATTACTGTCAACAATATCTTCACCGGCGTTGTGGAGGACATTACTTTGCGGGAAACGGTGTTGCGTGATTTTGAGAACAACCGGATCGTGGTTCCCAACTCTTTGATCAGCAGTCAAGTGCTTGTGAATGCCAACCACACCGATGAGCGTATTTGTAAATTTATTGATATTGGCATTGGCTATACATCAGATATTGATCGTGCCATGGCAATTATGGTTGAAGAGGTCATTGCCCACCCTCTTCATATAGATAACAGGACCTCTGAACAGAAGCAGAATGAAGATCCCGTGGTTGTTTCCCGAGTGATTAGTTTGGGTGCTTCCTCCGTTAATCTGCGTGCCTGGGCCTGGGCCAGCAAACCCGCTGATGGTTTTATTATGCTTTGTGACCTGCTCCGAAGCATTAAGCAGCGCTTTGATAGCGAAGGGATCGAAATCCCCTACCCGCAGACGACACTAACATTTGGACAAGCAGAGACGCTCAAGGTAGCAACAGCTCATATTGAGGCCCGACACTAGACGGGATTTAACCAATGGAAACTTGGATTGAACATTACGGTTATCTGGCGGTTCTCGTGGGAACTTTTCTTGAGGGAGAAACCATCCTGATCCTTGCCGGGTTTGCCGCTCACCGGGGTTATCTGGAGTTGCCATGGATCATCGCCGCCGCATTTGTTGGTACCCTGTTCGGAGATCAGCTGTTCTTCTTCCTGGGGCGGCGGCACAGTGATTTTCTGCTCAAGCGTAAACCCCACTGGAAACCACGGATGGAGCGTGTTCAGAATCTGATCAATAACTATAAGATACTGATTATCATCAGTTTCCGCTTTCTTTACGGGCTGCGTACCGTGACTCCTTTTGCCTTAGGGATGAGTCAGGTCCCGCTGCGGCTGTTTATCACCCTCAATGTCCTTGGTGCCCTGGTCTGGGCCGTTGTCATTGGGGTGGCAGGATATCTTTTTGGTCAGGCTCTGGAAAGTTTTCTCGGTGACCTTAAACACTATGAATACAGGGTCTTATTGGGTTTGGCAGGCGTTGGCCTGATTGTCTGGCTGATCCATTTCTGGCGTAGCCGTAAAATGTAGTCGTTGAACCGTAGAGAAACGACATTCACCCTGAAGTTAACGACTTGCTCCAAACTCGTTAATTTCAAGAGAAAATGTCTTACCATCAGAGACAACAAGCTTGTTCTCTTTCGACTGGACATATTTAGCATCTTCGGGGTCCGCAGTGACTGGCAACAGATTAATAATATAGCCTGAATCTGCAATACCAACGATACGGCTACGCTTTTCCGGGCGTCGAATATATTGATTTTTCGAGTTGTCGAAAATAAATGTATAACCCTCTATGAGCGCAGCGGTTTCGTTGATCCGGATCACTTCTCCAATGAAGTGCCGCCGCAGGTCAGTTTCAAATAATCGTCGAGTTATGACGTGAACCTTTTCGCCTATTTCAAGGATCATAGCTTACTCCTTTTACAGGGTTAGTTGCCCCAGGGCTCGATTGCATTTCATTTATCTAACGACCGAAAGCCAAACAATACTCCTTAAACTGTCACTATCCCTTAACTTTCGCTAGAGGGCTCAGTCAAATGGTATTCCTCACGTAGTTTCTCCAGTCTATTTTTTTCCTGTTCAAGTTTTGTTTCGGCCTTTGCTGAACGACGGATTGCCTTATCGAGTTGCTGACGTAGTTTGGCTAACTCGGCATATAATATTTCAGTCTCTTCTTCATTGCCCTGCTGGCGTGCTGTAAGAAGCTCAGTTAAGGTTTTCTCTATACTTGCATTAAGGTCCAAGACTTCTTTATCTGCCAGTTGCAGGCGTTTTTGAGCTGCAGCCAGAGCATCCTCCGCTTTTGCCAATAATCCGGCTGCACCTTCTTCGGGTTCAGCTTCTAAATCGATCTGCTGCGCGGCAACAATTAAGGCGACTAATGGCAAATTGGGCAAGAGGTCATCTGCCAATTCTCCAGCACAGTCGATAATTTGCCCTTTTTTCAAAGTCAATGGCAAAAAAACCAGGCTCGCATCGGCGGAGGAATCAATGATCGTTGTACGGCTGCAATCCTTGACAACAACGGCTTCGGCACTGATCCGAGCCCGTTCAAGTTCTTGGATTAAATCCTGCTTTGTTGTTTCTGGGTTGGCGTTCTGTTCCGCGACCAGAACTCTTAATCGGGCTTGCTCCCAGAAGGCTGAACGGGTCATAAGATAGCCTAACAGCAGCATCAAAGAACCCGTTTTCCCCGACTGATACCAGATATCGATGCGACGCTCGTTAGCC
>JAPHSA010000260.1 GCA_026193235.1 Deltaproteobacteria bacterium
AGAGTGGTAAGTAACCCTGACCCTGGCCCCCTTGGTTTATGGCAAAGCAAATCAGGGGGGCTAACTCCAAGATCTACACTCTACTTCGATTTTTCTGGCATCTGAACCCGCACCAGCTTATCTTTAGCTCCGTTTTTATGCATGCCTAACGGAGCCACTGGTGACTGAAAAAACCCGCCAAATTCTACCCTCTCTCAGCTTAATTCTCGCCATGCTGCTCTGGGCAAGCTCCTTTGTTGCGCTGAAACTGGCTTTTCGTGGTTATCATCCGATGCAGGTAATCTTCGCGCGCATGTTTATCGCCAGCCTCTGCTTTGTTATTTTTATCCCTGCCTTCCGAAAAATCACCTGGCACCGCCGCGATCTGAAGTATCTATTGATTATGGCGATCTGCGAACCCTGCTTCTATTTCTTGTTTGAGGCCAAAGCGCTGGAACTGACCAGTGCCTCCCAGGCGGGCATGATTACTGCTTTTTTACCGCTGCTGGTGGCGATCCTGGCCTGGGGTTGGTTAAAAGAAACCATCAGCAGACAAACGCTGCTCGGCTTTTCCCTGGCTATCTTTGGGGCTTTTTGGTTAAGCATTGCGAGCGAAACGACGACCAATGCCCCGAACCCGCTATTGGGAAACTTCTGTGAGTTTCTGGCAATGGTTTGTGCCGCTGGCTATACCGTTTCCTTAAAGCACCTGACAAATAATTTCCCGCCGCTGTTTTTAACGGCTTTCCAGGCCGTTGTCGGCAGTCTGTTCTTTTTCCCTTTTTTGCTGCTGCCCGATGTCGGCTGGGCGGTGAGTTGGGACCCGGTTTCCGGGCTAGCAGTCATCTACCTGGGAACTTTTATTACTTTCGGCGCTTACGGTTGCTACAATTACAGCGTCAGCCGTATACCCGCCAGCCGTGCAGCCGGCTATGTGAACCTGATACCGGTGTTCGGCGTAATTCTGGGGATGATCATTCTTGGTGACCAATTGAATCTGGCGCAATGGCTGGCCAGTGGATTGGTCTTCTGTGGAGTTTGGGTCAGCAGCCGGGCGAAAACATCCTCACAACCAACGGAATAAGAAAAATGACTTATGCACTTGAGCCGATTGCTGTAATTCAGAGTCCGTTTAAGGAAAAGTTTGCCACCCCGCGACAGCCGGGCCTGACTCCCTCTGTGCAAGCGATTATCGATTTTTACCCTGGTTTTGCAACCCCGGAAGCGCTCCGCGGACTTGAGGGTTTCAGTCACATCTGGTTAATTTTTCTTTTCCACCAGAACTGGCAGAAGGGCTGGACACCAACGGTTAGACCGCCACGGCTGGGAGGAAACAAGCGGGTCGGCGTCTATGCGTCCCGTTCCCCATTCCGCCCGAACCCGCTCGGCCTTTCAGCCGTAGAGCTTTTATCTGTCGACAATATTCGCGGTAAAATCTCCTTGACCGTCCGGGGAGCAGATCTGATTGACGGGACTCCAATCTTTGATATCAAGCCTTACATCCCTTACGGCGACAGCATTCCGGAGGCGCGCAGAGGTTTTGCCAAAGCAGCACCAGATGAAAAGCTTAAAGTTGTCTTTTCGGATGGGGCTTGCGGTGAGCTGCTCCGCCATCAAGCTGAGAGTCCTGATTTAGAAAACCAGTTGCGAGAAGCCCTCTCTTTGGATCCGCGCCCGGCCTATCGCCAGAGTGATGAGGAAGAACAGGAGTATGGGGTTTTGTTTGATCGCTACAATGTCCGTTGGCTGGTTGAGGGAGAGCGCCTGAAGGTTATCAGTATTGAACTCGCCGAAACAGACGGCCAAAAAATCCCCTAAAAACACCTAAGGGCAGGCAAAACTTCTCCTCCCCTTAGGTTAAAGCTATGTATCCCCGAGCAACTACTTCATCAACTGCAACAGCACATGGTTAAGAATCCCGCCACTCTGAAAGAAAGTTACTTCCTGGTCAGTATCCACGCGGCAAAGAACATCCAGCTCCTGCTGTCTCCCGTCTGTTCTTTGGATTGTCAACTTCAGCTTCTGCTTAGCTTTTAATCCCTCAACAGCGGGAAGGCTCACTGTTTCTGTTCCGTCCAGATTTAAGCTTTCCGCTGAATTCCCGTTAAGGAACTGCAGTGGTAAAATACCCATCCCAACTAAATTGGAGCGATGGATCCGCTCATAACTTTCAGTCAAAACCGCCTTAACCCCCAGCAGCATGGTTCCTTTAGCGGCCCAATCACGGCTTGAACCGGTTCCATACTCTTTGCCTCCAACGACAACCAGCGGAACCCCTTGATCTTTATAGCGCCTTGATGCCTCGAAAATACTCATTGCTTCGCCACCGGGGAGATACCTGGTCACGCCACCTTCAGAGCCGGGCAGAATACGGTTTTTCAGCCGGATATTGGCGAAGGTCCCCCGCACCATGACCTCGTAGTTTCCACGCCTTGACCCATAGGAATTAAAATCGGTCTCTGCGATCCCCTTTTCCTGAAGGTATCGCCCGGCGGGGCTATCCGCTTTAATCGATCCCGCTGGGGAGATATGATCGGTAGTGATGCTATCTCCTAGCAGAGCCAGCATCCGCGCCTGGTTAAATCCAGGAAAGGTTTTGGTCATCTGTAACTGATCAAAAAATGCTGGTTGACGAATATAGGTCGAATCCGCTTCCCAGTCATAGGTCAGGCCTTCCGGAATCGGGAGATTGCGCCAGGTTTCATCGCCACTGAAGACCTCAGCATACTCCTTGAGGAACATTTCGGCATTGACCAGGGAAACCATCTCAGCGACCTCTGCATTGCTCGGCCAGATGTCCTTGAGATATACCGGCCGGCCGGAGCTATCCTCGCCAAGGGGCTCTGTGGTCAGATCAATCCGAGTGGTTCCAG
>JAPHSA010000079.1 GCA_026193235.1 Deltaproteobacteria bacterium
GTGATACGGGTAAACTGATCAAAAAAGAGTAAAAGTCCAGCAGCCATCAGCATTAAACCGGTGATAATTTCAACAATGCGGATATATTTTTTAAAACGGTCAAAAAATCTGAGAAAAGCGTGAAACATAACTCCGGAGATCAAAAAAGGCAGGCCCAGCCCCGCAGAATAGCTGGTCAATAAGACAACACCCTTAACCACACCACCTGAGCTACCTGCGGCGATAGCGAGAATCGCGCCAAGAATTGGTCCTATACAGGGCGTCCAGCCGGCCGCAAAGGCAATTCCTACCAGGAAGGTTCCAATAAATCCCGTCGGTTTATTGCGTAACTGAATCCGCTTCTCGCCAAGCAACATGCCGAAGTGAAAAAGTCCGCTGAGATGAATTCCAAAAAGGAAAATGAGCACACCACCGACTTTTTGAAGAATACCCAGACCATCGCGTAAATTTGCCTGAAACGACGCGGAAGCCAGTCCGGCCAATGCTCCTAAAGCAATAAAGACCGCTGAGAAGCCAGCAATAAATACAAGTGAATGAAAAACGACTGTGAGACGCGCCTGATTGCTAGTGTCAGCCTGCTTCAATTCAGCAAAAGAGAGTCCTGAGATATACGTCAGATAGGATGGAATCAGCGGGAGCACGCAGGGTGAAAAATAGGACAGTAGCCCGGCGGTAAAAGCGATCCAGAGAGTGATGTCGGTTCCGAAATCCATAGTGACCTTAAAACTTAGCCGTTGAGTAAAAAGTTGATCAACTTAAACGTCGTTCCGGATAGCCAGTCGCGTGCACCGATAATTTTTTCTACGACAACCCCATTGCGGTCAATGATGAAGCTCTCCGGGAAGCGAAAAACTCCATAAGTATTTTGCGCCAGATTGTCACTATCCAGTAAGATGGGGAAACTGTGGGGTGTCCGTTTAAGAAAATCGCTGACGGCCCGTTTACCGTTTTCTTCAACATTCACAGCCAGCATCACCAGCCCTTTAGCTTGATAATCCCGATAAAGCTTCTCCATTGATGGCATTTCTTCGCGACAAGGAGGACACCAGGTTGCCCAGAAGTTGAGGATGACAACTTTACCTTTAAACTGAGACAGACTGACCTGATTGCCCTGCATATCAGACAGAGTGAAATCAGGCGCTTCCTTGCCAATCAAACCGCCCTGCTGAACGGGTTGTGGTTCCTGTGCAGAATTATTACAAGCAGTCAGTAAAAAAACTGTCAGCAAGAGTACAATCAGAAAACTTAATCGCCTAAAAAATAGCATGCCTGTTCCTATTCTCATGTCCTTCAAGGTAATTCGATCAGGTAAGCGTAATTGTCCCTGATGACGGTGAATGTTAGCGGTTTTCGACCCAGTTGGTCTTCAATAGCCCGCTTATAATCCTGTACAGTTTCAACTTCTACAGTCTCAACCTTGGCAATCAAATCACCAGTCTGAAGGCCGACAAGGTCCGCAGGAGAATCATCGATAACTTTATCGACTACCAGCCCCCGCCGCCCCTGACGCAGTTCAAAGCCAAAAACCCGGCGACTATACGCTATTTCATATCCTTCAGGCAAGGCCGTCAGCAAGACGGTCTTCTTGATTTTCTGAGTGCCTCTCAACAGGGTTAGTTCAAAGCGATCACCGGGTGTGTAAGTTTGGATGATGGAATGATAATGTTCTGGCGATGAAACGGGAACACCGTCAATAGACAGAATCACATCCGCTATCTGTAACTCGGCCTTCACTGCAGGTGAGTTCGGCAGGATTTCATCGACCAGCACACCCCCCTCACCAAAAGAACGGACAAAACTGGAGCTTACTTCTCCCACCAGAACCCCAATAAAACCATGACGGACGCGACCGTATTCGATCAGATCATTGAGGACCCGCTTAGCCGTATCAATTGGAATAGAGAAACCAATCCCCTGTGCCTGCCGCGCAATCGCAGTGTTGATCCCCACCAGGTCACCGTTAATATTGATCAGCGGGCCGCCCGAATTGCCGGGATTAATTAAAGCATCTGTTTGGATAAAGACTGAAGAAAGCTGCTCATTAATCTGGATACGTCGTTTCAGAGAACTGACGATCCCGGTGGTGATTGAGTGCCCCAGACCCAGAGGATTGCCAATCGCAATCACTGATTCCCCCAACATCAAATCGTCGGATCGAGCGGGAGGCAGATAAGGGTACTTACCCTTTTCGACAATTTTCAGCACGGCAAGGTCGATACGGGTATCTTCACCAATCAATTCGGCTTCGAGTTCGCGGTTATTATCGGTCAAGGCAACAAATATTTTTGAGGCCTTATCAACGACATGAGCATTGGTAAGAATATGGCCCTGATCGTCGATAATCACTCCCGAACCCAGAGATTGCGTTTTGTAACTTCGAGACGGCAACATATCCTGAAAAAACTGGTCAAAGATAGAATCACCAAAACCAAAAAAAGGTCGATTACGGCGTTGGATGATTTTTTCTGTACGGATATTGACGACAGCGTCCCGAGCCGTGGACACAGCATCAACAATCGGCGTTCGCCGTTCCGCAGAAAAAGCCAATGACGTCAAAAGCACAAGACATAACAGCACAGGAAAAAGGCGACGTATAAGCATTGAATCGATCCTATTTTGTCTGAATATTGTATTTTTCTAAACGGTATAACAACGTATGCCGGGGGATCTGAAGAAAGGCAGCGGCTTTACTTTTGTTGCCGTTGCAACGCTTCAGCGCTTCAATAACCGCCTCCTGCTCAAGCGTCTCCAATGAGTAGCCTTCTTCAGGAAGGTTTAACACACCGTTGATTTTCGTTGCCGGACGACCAATCCGTTCAGGGAGATCGGCGAGATCCAGTGCATCGGAACTGCGTAAAATCAACATTTGTTCGACCACGTTTTCCAGCTCACGGACGTTACCGGGCCAGTCATATTGCTGTAAATAACTGAGGACGCGCTCTGAAAAAGTGATATTTGTCGCCGCAGGATGCTTACGTAAACAAAACTCAAGCAACAGCGGAATATCTTCCCTGCGATCCCGCAGAGGTGGGATTTCAATCGGGACAACGGCCAACCGGTAATAAAGATCCTCGCGGAACGCGCCAGCCCGCATAGCTTCTTCCAGGTCACGATTAGTCGCCGCTATGACCCTGACATCGACCTGTTCTGTTACCCCCCCAACGGGTTCAATCTGTTGTTCCTGCAGGGCCCTGAGCAACTTAGGTTGCAGGTCAATCGGCAATTCACCGATCTCGTCAAGAAACAGAGTACCCCCATCAGCTAGGGAAAATTTTCCCTTTCGATCCTTCACAGCCCCGGTAAAAGAGCCTTTGATATGGCCAAACAACTCACTCTCAATCAAATCTTTGGGGATGGCCGCACAATTAACAGCAACA
>JAPHSA010000124.1 GCA_026193235.1 Deltaproteobacteria bacterium
CGTTCACAGAAATTCTCTCTGCTGCTGGTTACGATTGCCGCACCCTGTCTTTTCAGGATGAAGTCAAAGATCTGTTCCAGCAGCATCAGATTCTGGGGATTTTCCTGGTCATGACCCAGGTTGGTGAGAAAGGATTTGCCGCCGCGATCAAATTACAAGCGGCTGGACGGCCCCTGCCACCGATTATTTTTGCCGGTCCGGAATGGACAAAATCCGCGGTACTACGGGCGGTCAAGTATGGGGCAAAAGATATTCTGGTGATGCCTGCAAGCGGCGATGAAATTCAGGACAAGGTTTCCCTGCACATCAAAAAAGCAAGCTAGATTCGATTCGGCAATTCTGGATGGTTTCAGGACAGAAACCAGTTAACCTTCAAGATTTTTCTTCTTTATTTTTTCAATCAGGGTTGTGCGTTTTAAATTCAGCAACCGAGCTGCTTCCTTTTTATTCCCACCAGTCCGACTGAGAGCCTGCATTATCAAGCGGTCTTCAAAGTCACTGGTCAGGGCATTGAAATCGAGACCAGCCTCCGACCACACCGCCTCAGGTGGCATTACTGAGGCAACAGCATTAGGATTATCGGCCTCGGAAATGACAACCTCCTCAACCAGACAATCCTCGCAACGATATTTTTCCGGTAGCTCCTTCATCGAAATGCGCTTACCCCGGTGCAGAATCACCAGGCGTTGCATGAGATTTTCCAGTTCTCTGACATTTCCCGGCCAGGCATAGGACTGAAGGCTCTGCATGGCAACCGGATCGAAGGTTGTCTTACGATCCGTTTTACGCCGGCTGAAACGATCAACAAAGCGATCAATCAACAGGGCGATATCATCTTTCCGTTGTCGCAACGGCGGTGCCATCAATGGGATAACCGCGAGCCGATAGTACAGATCCTCACGGAAACGCCCTTCCGCCACCAGGTTTTCCAAATTCTGGTGCGTGGCCGCAATCACCCGCACGTCCACTTTCGTTGCACGCACGCCCCCGACCTGCTCCACTTCACGCTCTTGAAGTACGCGCAGTAACTTTGCTTGCAGGTTCGGCTTCATATCCCCGATCTCGTCAAGAAACAAAGTGCCACCATCGGCATGCTGAACCCGCCCTATTTTCGACTGCTGCGCGCCGGTAAAGGCTCCCTTGACGTAACCAAAGAGTTCGCTCTCCAGCAATTCATCGGGGATGGCAGCACAGTTGACCGGGACAAAATTGGAAGGCTTCCGAGGCCCATTTTCATGGATCGCCCGGGCGATCAGCTCTTTCCCAGTACCACTCTCGCCCTGAATAAGAACCGTGCTGTCACCCTCTTCGGCGATACAGGCGATCAACTCAAAGAGCTCAAGCATCTGTGGTGAGCGTCCGATCATGCCCCCGTAACCACGATTTGCAGCCATATATATACAAACCAATCTAGAAAGTATGGAATTTTGACACTTAAAAACAAAAGATGAGCTAACAATAATATAAATCCTATAATGTGTCAATATTTAGACACAGTATAAGCGAAAATATTCTGCTCTTAGGGAAATAGGGGATTTATTTGAAATGCTTATTCACACTCAAGAGAAAAAGAGCCGGCTACAATCTGCCGACTCTTTCATATAACTGGCGGAGATTCGGTTACTTCGTCTTCGACTTCCTGTCGACTCCTGCGTAACCTCCCCTGCACTCGCTGGCGCGACCATCCATGGCCGCTTTTCTGACATTAAGTCAGCGCTCGTTCCGCTTCGAATCCCGATTGAGATTCTATTCTAAATAACTGGCGGAGGGGCGGGGATTCGAACCCCGGGTGGCTTGCGCCACAACAGATTTCGAGTCTGTCACCTTCGGCCTCTCGGACACCCCTCCAAACTTATTTATTGTTTTGTTTCTTCTGTTGTTTCTGCTCCCGTATTGTGCGGAAAAAGCTGCTCAATTGATCGCTACATTCTTCTCGTAGGACCCCCTCCCGAATCTGAACCTGGTGGTTAAAGCGCTCATCATCGGCAAAGTTGTAAATTGACCCTGCCGCTCCAACTTTTGGATCACGGCAACCGAACACCAGATGTGGAATTCTCGCCAGAATGATACCACCCATACACATGACACAGGGCTCAAGGGTAACGTATAGGGTACAGTCAATCAAGCGCCAGGATCCAAGCTGTTCTGCTGCCTGGCGGATGGCAATCATCTCAGCGTGAGCGGTCGGATCCTGATCAGTTTCGCGTAAATTATGGCCACGTCCGATAATCTGGCCGGCGTGAACAACCACCGCGCCGATCGGAACTTCTTTGCGCGCTTCGGCAAGCGCTGCTTCTTCAAGCGCTGCCTGCATGAAAAACCGATCCTGTTCCGCTGTCGCTGTTACCAAACTGTCTTTACCTGTTATGAAATAGCTGTAGGGTCATCTTCCGAACAGGTCTGTGCTTCTATCACGAAAAAGGGTGAAATTCAAGCAGAATGGCGGTCAGCGACAAGGTGTTGCGGCCAATCCGTACAGATAAAGGTTGCCCCGGCCGCAAAAAAATGGCGCGCCCGCTGAATATCGTTGACCGTCCAGAGATTAACCCGAATCCCTTTAGAGGTTAACTCGTTGATCAAATCAGCATCGGTAATCAGCTGATCCGGATGATAGGCTTCGACGGCTAAATCCTGCAGGTAGTCAATCAGATTTTCAGGATGGCTATCTTCCACCAGAGCGGCTGTGGCAATGTTGGGGTTAAGCTGTTTCAGCAGGCGGAGATAATCATGATTGAAGGAAGAAATGAGAACCAGGGGCTCGGTTCCGGTTTCTCTGAGCTGTTTCAACACGGAATCAACGACAAGCTGAGCCCCTGCCGTTGCTGACTGATCTTTAATCTCAAGGTTCAGGGGGAAATCATGCCTGAGGCTGTAGCGGAGGGTCTCATTCAGCAGGGGTATCTTCTGCGCTTTAATCTTCGGCACATCGACTCCCCCAACCTCTCCGGAAGCGATGGTGCCAAAGGGGTCGTCACGTAAAAACCAGGACCCCGCATTCAGAAGGCACAACTCCTCAAAACTAAAATCAGACAGCTTCCAGGGTTTGCGTGAATATAAAGTTTCAAGCGCTGCTACGTCAGTCGTCCGCTCCAGGGTCTGGTCATGAAACAGCACCAGCTCACCATCGGCACTGAGCCGAACATCCGTCTCCCACAGATCTGCGCCACAGAGTCGTGCCTGCTCCAATGCCAGCACTGTGTTTTCCGGCGCAATCGACCGGGCTCCACGATGCGCACAGATATAACCGGAGCCAGAAAAGCGCTCAAAAAAAAGATTCAATCTTTTTCCTTGCTGAAGTAGAGATTAACCATGGCCAGAGCGAAAGTTCCAACAATTAAGAGCAGGGAGATAGCGTTGATCACCGGGGTGCTGCCATCCCTGACTTGCAAGTACAGATTGATCGGCAGGGTCGGTTGAGAGCCGACGAGGAACAGTGTGGTGTTGAAGTTCTCAAAACTCATTAAAAACGCCACCGCCCCGGCACCGAAGATCGCCGGGCGGAGATACTTCAGGGTAATGTGCCAGATCACCCCAAGGCGGGTGGCGCCGAGATTCATTGCCGCCTCTTCTAAAGTGGGATCAAACTTCCGCAAGCGGGCTGAAACGACCAGGGCAACAAAGGTGGCAATGAAGGAAAACTGGCCGGTCACAACCAGCCAGAAACTTGGGCGGAACAGGGGGACATCAATACCAAAACTGTTTTCTATAAAAGTTCCAGCCGTATTTGCAGCGAGCAGCAACGATATCCCCAAGATCACCCCGGGGATAACCAAGGGTGCCAACATCAGGAAATAAAGTAAATTTTTAAACGGGAAATTTTCCTGCTCAAACAGGAAAGCGGCACAGGTGCCGACGATGGTACTGAACAAAGCCACCCAGAAAGCGGTCTGAAAACTGGTAGCGATGGCCCTGAGGTTCTGGCTGTCGTTAAAAATCCCCACCCGCTCCGGGCCTGAAGCGACAAACCAGTCGAGACTGAAACCATACCAGGGCAAGGATGGGAAGTCAGAATTATTAAACGCCAGCACGCAGGTAACGAACAGTGGAGCAAACAGAAAGACGAAATAGCAGCACACGAAAAAGCCGTAGGAAAAGGCATATTTTTTAGAACTGGGAAGAGATCTGATCATGAGGCGACCTCCCCGAGCTTCTGGCGGGACAATTTCAACCCAATCCAGATAATCAGTGAACTGAGCAGCAGCAACAAGAAGCCGAATGCGGCACCCTGATTCCAGTTAAAGCTGGCGATGAACTGATTGTAAATCTGCTCCGTAAACCAAAGGGAATTTTTCCCTCCCATCAGATTCGGGGTCAGGTAATTTCCGAGGACCAGCATGAAAACAACAATGGAACCAGAAGTAATCCCCGGCTTGCAGTGCGGCAGGATGATTTTGAACCAGATTACAGATTTGCTGCTACCCAGGTCATAAGCCGCCTCGATCAAACTGTCATCCAGACTTTCCATAACCGAAATCAGCGGCACAACCATGAACAGCATCGAGGTATAAACCAGTCCCATGATCATGGTGGCATCGTTGTACAGCATTTCAATCGGCCGATCGATCAGCCCGAACTTGACCAGAAAATGATTAATCACCCCCGATTCGCGCAGCAGAATCATCCAGCCATAAATCCGAACCAACTCACTCACCCAGAAGGGAAGCAACAGCATCAGCATCATTGCCCCCTGGAGTCGGGGCCTGACAACTTTGACAATGTAAAAAGCGACCGGCATTGCCAGCAGAAAAGTAATAAAGGTGGTGATGATGGAAAACACCGCGGTTCTCAGGAAAGTGTTCCAATAAATCGGTTCAGTAAAAAAATTGCGATAATTCTGCAACGTCCAGGTCATGTCACCAAGTTCGTTCTCCCCGGCAAAGCTCATGCGCAACAGGTCAAGATGCGGCAGCACAATCAACAGCAGCAACCAGCAGAGCACCGGCGCAAGAAAAATCCAGAAGACGGCTTTTGAAGATCGGGGCACCGCCATAACTAGCCCTCCGCCCTGAAGCAGATGGCCGCATCCGGATGCCAGCCGACCTCGATATCCTGACCCGGTTTAATATGGTCAAAACTACGATTCTGAGGCAGGGCGACAAGCAGTTCATGCTCCTGGGGTGTCACCGTCAGCAAACGGCTGTTGGCGCCATCAAAAAGGATGGTCTTAACGGTCACATTGAAACAATTCAAAGCCTCTTTATCCGCTGGTTGAATACGGATGGTTTCCGGGCGCAGATACAGATCGGCATGTTGACCAACAGCTATTGAACCCTGGATAACGGTGCGGAAAACAAAACCCTCGTCGGTTTTCATCACAATATTTTTCCCCGACTGCTCGACAACCTCACCGCTCCAGACATTATTATCCCCAACAAACTGGGCAACAAAAGGGGTCAAAGGCTTGCCATAAAGTTCCTGCGGCGTGCCGATTTGCTCATAACGACCCTTATTCATAACTGCGATGCGATCCGACATCACCAGCGCTTCTGACTGATCATGGGTAATATAGACAAAGGTCGTTCCAACTTTGGCCTGTAACTTTTTCAACTCCACCTTCATCTGTTCGCGCAATTTCAAATCCAGCGCCCCCAAGGGTTCATCCAGCAGCAAAACCAGAGGTTCCAGAACCAGACAGCGGGCAATGGCCACCCGCTGCTTCTGCCCACCAGAAAGTTGATTAATGCGCTGCTGCCCGTAACCGGGCAAACCAACGCGCTCAAGGATCTCCTCAGTCTGTTTTTTTATCGTTGCGCTGTCGACCTTACGACGCTTCAGCCCGAAGGCGATATTCTCGGCAACGTTCATCATCGGAAACAGCGCCAGGTGCTGAAACACCAGATTCACGGGGCGCTGGTTCGGTGCGACCCCGGCCATATCCCTGCCCCGAATCTGAATGCTCCCGGATGTGGGTTCCTCAAAACCGGCCACCATGCGCAGCAATGTTGTTTTCCCGCAGCCGGATGGACCAAGAATAGAAAAGAAAGATCCCTGAGGCACGTCAAAAGTCACTTGATCAACGGCAGAGAAATCACCAAATTTTTTTACCAGATTTAAAACTGACAGGTCGTTATCCATACTGGCCCTGAAAACAACAGGGGTGACTTGAGCCACCCCTGAGGAAAAATATCAAACTGATGGGGGACTGAATTCACATCCAGACATTCCCACTTGCGAATAACTATTTAGCCGCCTTAACCTTATCGAGAACCTTACCTTCCATGCTCTCTAACTGCGCCGGAACTGGCGGGTACCATTTAATATTATCAATAGCAGCCTGCGGGAAAGTCCGCTCAAAGTTGCCGCGCACTTCTGGAGAGATAAAGGCATTGGCCCCTTGAGACGCCGTGGCATATTTTTCCGTTGTGGTGAAATAACCGGCATTTTCCGGTTTCAGCATGAAGTTGATCCACTTGTATGCAGCATCAAGGTTCTTTGCCTTGGATGGAATTGCAAAGGTATCGATCCAGCCCAAAGCACCCTCTTTAGGCGCAACAAAATCGATGACATTGTTATTTTCATGCAACTTCCAACCACCGGCATCCCAGGCCATAGCGACAAAAACTTCCTCTGAGCGCATCGACTCAAGCAGGGCGTCTCCGTTAGCCCAATAGTTTTTCACCAGCGGCTTAGCCGCGATCAGAGTTTCGCCGATCTTATCCAACATCGCCTTATAAGCCGTCGCATCAGAGTACAGCGCAAAGGGATCGTAGCCCAGGGCAAAACCCATAGCAATCAAGGTGGGTCGCTTCAAGCGATAGCTGACGCGACCATTATATTTATCATCAAGCAGGGCCTTCCAGCTGTTGGCCCCAGCGGCCTTTGCCGAATTCACAATCAAACCGGACGTTCCCCAGCAGAATGGCACGGCAAAGGAGTCCCCAGCCACCTGGGTATTTTTTTTCACCGCACTTAACATCGAGGGGATAAACAGTTTCGCATCAATTTTGGTGTAATCGAGCGCCTGGTAGATTTTGTATTTTTCCTGAACCGAAGAAATACGGTCCTGACTTGGTTGAGCCAGGTCAAACCCGGCGCCACGGGTTGCCCTCAGTTTGGCAATCATCTCTTCGTTGTTGGAATAGGTTACCTCAACCTTGATCCCGGTCTCCTTCTCAAATTTATCGACCAGAGCCTGCGGCGCATAGCCCTTCCAGGTCAACAAACTCAAAGTTTCTGCCTGAGCAAAACCAGTCAGCGCAAATGCACTGACCAACACCAACATAACAAATTTCTTCATCTCTAACTCCTCGCTCTCAAAGACTCCGTTTATTGTTTATCTCAAGCGTGCAATCTGGCCATTAAAGAATAGCAGAAGATGAGAAAAGCGTTAGTGGTTGATGAGTTTTTTTACATTCCGTCAAGGAAGTTTGCAATTATGTTTGAAGGGCGGATGCCGCTACTCTAACCGGCGGACCATTTACACAATATTCTTTACAGGCCCCTGACTGGTCAACATTCAGGTCAAATCTTGCTATTTTTGAGAAAACAGCTAGGCATGTAACAAAATCATTTTGAATAACAAGATACGGTAAAAAAAGGGGGTTCAACTTGTAATCAACTTAAATAGGATTACAATTAGAGCGCTGTCCATAAAGTGCTATTTTACAGCAATGGGATCCAAAACGAGGGTGACAATGAATAAACCAGCTCTAAGCCAACTTCACCGACAAAAAAAAACAGATCACCTCGTCGACCTGTCTGAACATAAATTAGCCGAAGCATTGCTGACATCACAGCAAGAGTTGACCGCCGTAATTGGTGGGGCCAAGGTCATTTTGGGGAAAACCAAATTCGATGAAGCGGCACGGGAAATTTTTAATCGTTGCTGTGAGTTGACCGGGGCAACATCTGGCTATGTTGCTCTGTTATCTGAAGATGGCCAAGAAAATGAAGTCCTTTTTTTAGAAGGTGGTGGAATGGAATGCACTGTTGATCCAGAACTCCCAATGCCAATACGAGGCTTGCGAGAAGAGTCCTATAAAGGTAATTGTGCCGTCTATCACAATGATTTTATGAATAGTGATTGGGTTGAAATGATGCCTGCAGGACACATGGCGCTAAAAAACGTCATGTTCGCACCACTTGTTATAGAAAACAAAACAGTTGGCATTATGGGCCTAGCTAATAAAAAAGATGATTTTGATGATAGAGACGCAGAACTCGCTTCTGTTTTTGGCGATTTGGCGGCCATAGCGCTGCAAAATAGCCGCTTTCTTGAAGAACGACAAAAAGCAGAAGCGAATTTGTCAGAAACAGTCAAAGAGCTAAAAGAAGCAATACAGAAAATCAAAACTTTGAGCGGAATCATCCCAATCTGCGCTTATTGTAAAGGGATTAGAAATGATCATGGTTATTGGGATAGGCTGGAAAAATATATTGAAGACAATTCTTTAGCCGAATTTAGTCACGGTATCTGCCCAACTTGCTTTGAAGAGCAGAAGAAAAAGTACAATCTCTCCTAGCCATAAAAATCAAAACTCAGACGTTATGGAACAAAAAAGCCGCCGGATATGCTCCGACGGCTTTTTCCAGATTTAACCAGTTGTGAAAATCGTCTTGATCACGCAACATTTCATCGTCAAAAATGCAATCCTGATTTATGAAAAAAGCGGAGCCATTGCTGACCCCGCTTTAATTACTACTTGCGGAATATAAAAGAAGGCTCCAAAGCAGCGGAGGGGGTTGCCACCTTGGAACCTCCTCAGTGTAGTTTAACCGGGAAACTAACTTTCCCTATGGCTCATTTTTCGGGTAGCTGGTCACGTATTTTTCGACCGTGTTGATTTTCTTGTTGGGTGACCTCTATTTCTTTTGGACAAGACTTATGGCAAAGAGCAACACAATGGCACCCGCTGTTGCTGTCACAAGTGGTCCCATCCACTTTCCCCCGACTGAGATACCCAGTTCCCCGAAGATCCAGCCCCCCAAGACAGAACCGATGACGCCAACGACGATGTTCCAGATAATGCCGAATCTACGACTCTTTATGATCAGGCCAGCGAGCCACCCTGCAACGCCTCCAATCAGCAAGAATACTACAAGTTGCTCTATGTTCATTTGCTTCCCCTTTTCTTTAGCTCACCTAACGGTTAATGATAAGCGGCGGAAACACGGCCAGTGAGAACCTTCGAAATTTTACTTTTCTGGAAGCACACCGCTATTTTCCGTCCGCTTGATTGCATGGTTGGGCCGCCTTTGGATTAGAACAGCTCCCAAACGCCTTGCGGTGAAACATTGGCCGGTTTCATTGTTCCTGTTTTTCTAAGTTCTGTAGCGACCGACCTAACGTTATATTGCCAAGTATAGAAAAAGGGTCCAGATGCCTTTAATTCATTTTCATATTTTTCCCATATGAATCTACAGACATCTACAATTGTGCCTTTTTTGCCATTTGCTGTTAATGCTTCAATCACCCAATCCCTTAAATCGTATTTATCAGCCATTTTTCCCTCCATTAATTCGTGCCGTCCAACGGTTCATGATAACCGGCGGCGACGCGAAGTTTCGGCCACCGCCAATTGGGCTTCAATTATACACAAGAATACTGACATAGGTGCTTCGTGGAGTTTTGAAGGCTAGTGAGGAGCTATTGTGAGCGAGATAAGATCTGGCAATGCTGTCAGGTCAAGTTTGAACTATTACATATAAAATTATTTGAAATTATTTGAATTAAAGGGAAACCATTTCAAAAAACTTACGCGGCCAGAGGGGGAGGTTATAACTAAAACGCAGGGGTCGAAAAAGCCCCCACCCCCCTCGTACTGAGTAGAAACCAAACATATTATTAGCCAAATCATTAGCTAAAAACATAAAAAACAAAAAAGCACCTAACTCAAATGAGCTAAGTGCTTAATTTTAATGGCGCGCCGCGGAAGATTCGAACTCCCGGCCTTCTGATCCGTAGTCAGACGCTCTATCCAGCTGAGCTAG
Organism: Deltaproteobacteria bacterium; assembly: GCA_026193235.1. Lineage (GTDB taxonomy): Bacteria > Desulfobacterota > Desulfuromonadia > Desulfuromonadales > Geopsychrobacteraceae > JAPHSA01. Next base: position 9,931 of record JAPHSA010000124.1, read on the forward strand.
CGGCGCAAAAGACAAGCTTTATCTCTTAAATCCTGGGGCTTGTCAACCCTTTTTACTCTTAAACTCCCGAGGGAACAAGCTTAAACTGGCGGAGAGGGAGGGATTCGCCCACTCCGTCACCAGCATCCTGCTGGTTTCTGCGTCGGCTCCCCTACGCTTGCTGACGCGGACGTCCTGTCCGCTGTTCTGACATTCAGTCAGCGCTCGCTCCGCTTCGAATCCTGTTCAAAGCTTCATAAATTTTAACTGGCGGAGAGGGAGGGATTCGAACCCTCGGTAGCATACACTACACTCGCTTAGCAGGCGAGCACCATCGGCCTCTCGGTCACCTCTCCGCAATTCAAAACTTATTCAATTATAGTTAGCGGAGGAGGTAGGATTCACCCACTTCGTCACCGCCATCCTGACGGTTCCTGCGTCGGCTCCCCTGCTCTCGCTGACGCGGACGTCCTGTCCGCTGTTCTGACATTCAATCAGCGCTCATTCCGCTTCGAATCCTGTTCAGATTCTCTTCATTTATAATGGCGGAGGAGGTAGGATTCGAACCCACGGAACTTTCGTTCAACGGTTTTCAAGACCGCCGCCTTAAGCCACTCGGCCACTCCTCCGGAACCCTGAAATAACACCCCAAAATAAACCAGAGAAGAAGTGTTTTTTCCAACGGGAAAACCTTGGCACTGTAGCGAATATAATCTCAAAAAGCAACTGCAAACAAATGCTTGCGCCCTACTTTTTGATTATCTCCAGTCCACCCATATAAGGCCGTAACACTTCTGGTACCAGAACCGATCCATCTTCCTGCTGATAGTTTTCCAGAATTGCCAATAGCGTCCGTCCAACCGCCAGTCCAGAACCGTTCAGGGTATGCACCAGCTCGGGCTTTTTGGACCCCTCGCGGCGGAAACGGATAGATGCTCGCCGCGCCTGAAAATCCCGGAAGTTAGAACAGGAGGATATCTCGCGATAGCAGTCCTGTCCGGGCAACCAGACCTCAATATCGTAGGTCCGCGCGGCCGAAAAACCAATATCTCCAGTACAGAGATCGACCACTCGGTAGGGCAATTTGAGCAACTGCAAGACCTTTTCGGCATTTTTTAATAAGGCCTCTAGTTCTGCATCAGAATCTTCCGGCCGAACAAATTTGACTAACTCAACCTTATTGAACTGATGCTGACGAATCAGCCCACGGGTATCTTTCCCATGAGATCCCGCTTCTTTGCGAAAACAAGGGGTATAGGCTGTGTAACAGAGTGGCAGATCCTTTTCACTGAGAATTTCATCCCGGTGAATATTGGTGACCGGAACTTCAGCCGTCGGAATCAGAAACAGGTCAACCTCTTCCGTGTGGAACAGATCACTTTCAAATTTTGGCAGTTGACCGGTTCCCGTCATGCTTGCCCGGTTCACCAGAAATGGTGGCAAGGTTTCTGTGTAGCCATGCTCACTGGTATGCAGATCGAGCATAAAATTGATCAACGCCCGCTCCAATCGCGCTCCCGCTCCGAAATAAATGACAAATCGAGCCCCTGATAGTTTGCTGGCACGTTCAAAATCTAGAATCCCAAGACTCTCTCCGACATCCCAGTGAGCCTTGGGAGTAAAGTCAAAGGAGGGTTTTTCACCCCAACTGCTGATTTCAACATTATCTGCTTCTGAGCCCCCAATGGGGCTTTCCCCATGCGGAATATTCGGAACGCCCATAAGCAGATCATTCAACTGTGCCTCAACAGTGCGTAATTGCTCATCCAGCTCTTTGATCCTTGAAGAAACATCTTTCATCTTCCTGATTTCGTCCTGAACCTGGCTTTTGTCCTTAGTGCGCCCGATCAGTGCGGAGACAGCATTTTTTTCTGCTTTAAGTGTTTCTGCTTCGCCTAACAATTCACGTCGCTGTTGATCAAGGGTCATGAATCCGGAAATATCTACCGACCCACTTCGGGTGGAAAGGGCCTTTTCTGCGGCAGCAAAGTGTTCACGTAAGTATTTTATATCGAGCATGGTTTACTCCTTTAAACAACTAAAATCACATTGGAAAAAGTTGATAACATTTCTTTTTCAAAGGGTCAAGAATTGCTGAAGTAACGATCAATTACTTCCTCCAGCGGGAAAGAGATATGCCCCCTATGCAAGGCGCAATGCAGAGTTTCACCACAGGCGCAGCGAATGCTACGTCGAGGACGGAAATCATATTGCAACACTGTAGACAGGGTATAGCTATTTTCCGTTACCGCCATTAACCCACCACTCCTGGTCATCATCAAACCACCACTTGGTTGAATCGGTCTCCCAGATTGATGCTGCCAACTGCTTCGCCACCTCGGTTTTTAAC
>JAPHSA010000293.1 GCA_026193235.1 Deltaproteobacteria bacterium
GCGGGGTTGGCGATATGCTCTTCGCCGGGGCCATGACACTCTTCGCAGCTGATTCCGTCTTCACTCCAGGTCCCGATCATGCCGGGCAGACCGTCCTGATTGCCACCTTTTCTGTAATTGGTCATGTGGCAGGGCCCGCACTTGTAGGCCTTTTTCTCACCTTTATGATAGAAAGACCAGCTGCCGTCCTGCAAGTTGTACTGGGTCTTTGCTTCGCTGCCATCTTTATTGCTGGTGATGATATAACCCTGACGATCAATGAACCGGGCTTTTTTATTGGCGCCGCCGATCACGTAGGAGATATCTTCCCAGGCGTAGCCGGGAGGCAGTGGGATGCCAGTGAAGCGAACTTTTTCCGCTTTGCGCAGCTTGAAGGGGTGACCGCTGGACTGCCAGTCATTAAACTGCTCCTGGTGGCAGGTGAAACATTGATCTGATCCGACGTAGTCACCAGCCAGGGCTGGTGTTGCCATACAAATCAAAACCAGTGATACGATTCCTAATAATCCCAGTCTGTTCATTCTTATCTCCCGCGTTAGAGTTAAACGATTTTGCTTGCAGATGGGCAGCGTTCTTTATCGTTTTACTAGACAATAACGGAAGGTATAATTCTTTCCAGAGAATTGATGTTATCAGGCAGGTGGAGGCTGATAATTTTATTTCACAAAAATGAAAATTTAATAATTTTTTAAGGAGGTTGGTTGTTTCTCATTTGACTCGCAAAAAAAGATATTTTTCTTGTAGTGTAAAAAAATTGATTTCCATGGTCCGTCACCAGCACCGCAGAAGTAAAAACGGGAGCCGCATGGCTCCCGTTTGTCGTTTGGTGAGTACTGAGGTTCTATTTGAACTGCAGGGCAAGAACGTCATCGTGATAAAGGTGATTGATCTGGCTGTTATCAAAGACTGAGATACCGAAGTAATAGGTCTTTTTGAGGTCGCTGAACTGCACGTCCTGCATTTCGGCTTTTTCACCGGTTGTTACCAGTTTTCTCCGAATTTCTACCGTCCAAACCCCTTTGTCCCACTTGCCGCGCATTTCGATATCGGCGCGTGGACCCTGGAAGGCGTCAATAATGATCCCCGGCACCACGTCGCCAGGCTTGAAGATGTCAACGAACGGAGTTTTCAAGCTGGGCAGAACATAATATTTGGCGTCTTCACTTGGCGGAAAGTTCATATAGGCTGGTCCGGTCTTGTCTTTGTTGACATTGTTGCTGTAGCCACCACCGGTTTTCACATCGCCCTTACGTCCGAAACCTTTGTTGGTTTTGCCGTCACTGGTGTTGTCCATGTACTGGTCGTCGACCTGTCCTAAGGGGCTGGTGCGGACATTCTTGACGTGCCACATGTCAATAGTTTCCCCGGGATTGTTGGTGAATTTTCGCCCGGGAGAGGTGTCACCATCAATATCCATATGGCAGGAAATCATGCAGCCTTCGTTGGAAAAGTCTTTCGTATTGATATTCCAGAATATGCCGACCTTGTCTTCATAATAGGTGTTGTCGTGGCCGGTGCTATCCTTGTTCATCATCTGCTTCCAGGAGCCGTCCTGCTGCTTGACCCAGGGGAAACGTGCCAGGCTCTCAGTGGGATCATTGTATTGAAGCAGAAGATAGATGTACTCAGCGTCGTAGAGTGACTTCAAGGTGACGGTAGTCTCTTTCATCCCGTCATAGCCATTGCTGGGTTCATAGGGCAGGTTGTCCAGAGTAACACTGATGGGCGCCGCCTTCTGCCAGGCTTTATCAACTGCACCGGAAAGAAGGATAGGTTTGTCTGTTTTAACACTGCTGAGGGTTGTGACCGCTTGTGCGTTTGCTCCGATCAAGAGCAAGCCGACAGCTAGGCACAGGGTACGAATCAGATACTGGTGTTTCATGTTGTTCTCCTTTTGGTCTGTGGTCTCTATCGAGTAGGACCACTTTGCGACCTATTTGTTGACCATTTAGGTAAACAATAGCACGGAACAATGCTTTTACTAGGGAATTGCTGCTATCAGGCGGGGAGAGGCTGATGATTTAATTTCACAGAAGTAAAAAATTGATAATTATATAAGATAGTTAGCTTGATGCCATGGAGCTTAAACAGGAGACTATTTTTTTACCTTTTGGGGAAAGTTGATAATATTTACGTCCATCCTGCTCAAGCAGGTCGGCATCTTTTAAGGTTTTGAGGTGAAAATTAACCTTTGTATGGTCATCAATTTCCAGTTTGCGGGTGATATCCATGAAGCGCAGCTTACTTTCTTTATGCAGCAGCATCAGGGTTTTTCGGCGGGTAATATTGGCCAGGCATTTAAACATGTCATCTGAGTTGAGCAGGTCGCCACAGGCTACAAATTTGGCTTCTTCCAGGCAACGTCTGACCGCAACCAGCAGGTCGTTGATTTTAAAGGGCTTGGTGAGATAGTCGTCGGCTCCGCCGCGCATCGCTTCGACGGCACCATGGACTGTGGAAAACGCGGTCATCATGATGATCTTGATTTTTGGATACTGGCGTTTTATCTGCGGCAAAGTTTCCATGCCACCCATCCCGGGCATCACCGAATCGAGCAGGACCAGGTCGAATGTTTCCCTGGCCAGGGTCTCCAACGCCGCTTTACCATTTTCTGCCGCGAACGGAGAAAAATCGTTATCTCCAAGAACCTCAACCAGATTTTCCCGCAGATCCGGATCATCATCGACGACCAGTATTTTAATCATTATGAAAGCCTCTTTGAGGAAAGCTAAGAGCGACAGTTATGCCGGCATCCTTATTGTTGTTCAGTTCGATCCGGCCTCCATGGAGATCCATGATGCCGTAACAGATGGAAAGCCCAAGCCCGGTGCCTTTACCGACTTCCTTGGTGGTGAAGAACGGATCCATCACCTGGTGGAGAATATCAGGGGCTATGCCACTGCCACTATCTGCGACCCGGGCCACAACCTCTGTCTGTTGGTTTTGGGTTTCGATGCTGATGGCTCCCCCTTCCTCCGTAGCATCCATGGCGTTGACCAGCAGGTTTAAAAAGACCTCTTCCAATTTCCAGGGAATCGCCGGGATTTCCGGAATGTCGCCATGGGTGACCGTAATTTTATAAGTGTTTCGCCGGGCTCCGATCAATTCCAGCGTGCTGTCAATGACATCATTGAGCGATGTCGGGATAAACTCCGTTTCTTTTTCGGAAGAAAATATCAGGAGCTCCTGGGCAATTTTTGATGCACGATCCAGGTTCCTCTCGATGGTGGCAAAACGTTTATCTGTTCGTTCGCTGCTTTGATTGCTGGCCAGATCATTTTTGAGCATTTCGACATTCATTGAGACGTTGGCCAGGGGATTATTGATTTCGTGGGCAATACCGAAGGCCAGTTTTCCCAGGGCATGAAGTTTTTCCGCTTTGGCGAAGCGAAACAGGCGGTCTTCGGTCAACAGTTTACGTTCCTCATCAAAGGTATGCAGGGCGTTCATAACGAAGTGGAGGATGACAAAAGCTGCTATGCCGCGAAATAGCTCTATCGGCGCTGCGATAATTGGAAGGCTGGTTCCCGAGGGGATAACGCCGGTCAGCAATCCGTAAGCAATCAGGGCAATCCCGGCCCCAACAAAGTTTTTCGCGCCTTTACTGCTGATGTGGGTCACGGTTCGGGAATAGAAAATCAGGCTTAATCCGGCACAGATGGCCGACGGAAGACCGATAAAATTGCGGATGCGACTGTTGATGTCGCTATAGGTTTCGCTGAGGGCGGTATCAGAAAAGGGTAAAATAAGGATCGTGAACAGAGCTATCAAAAGGATGGGCAGCAGGTTGAAGAGTTTACGTTTGTCGGGGAAGCACAGTTGGAGGCTGCGGGTCCCGAACAACAGCAAAAAGCTGAAGGAGACAAAAACAAGAGCGAGTTTAAAGAAATTAACCCATGGAAGAATGTGTTCAAGAAAGCTCGTAGAGGGCAAACTTTGATACAACTCAAGCCACTCATGGAAGGCGTGGCTGTAGGCAAACAGAGCAAACAGCCAGAGTGTCCCGGAAATCTTCAGGTTGCTGGCGCGGGTATCACGTGAGGTAATAGCGACCCCGATCGCAAAAAAAGCCATGCCATAAAAAAGATAGAGTAGAAAGGTCAAAAATTCTCCGGACATGTTGTCAGCATACTGGATATTTAAATCTTTATCAAAGTTGTCAGATTTAATTTCTCCCGCCCTCGGACAATTTCCTGTGCTAAACTGGCCCAAACTCTATCTGCTCAAAACCTTCATTGATGGATTAATGCATGACGACCAATTTTTATCCTTTCAGTGCCATAATCGGGCAGGATGCGATGAAAACCGCACTGCTTTTGAACGCTGTTGATCCGACTATCGGCGGGGTGCTGATCCGGGGCCAGAAGGGGACCGCCAAGTCGACAGCGGTCCGGGCGCTGGCCGCGCTGCTCCCGGAACTTTCAGTTGTCAAGGGTTGCCCCTATCATTGTTCGCCCGATCAACCGGAACTGATGCACGCTGGCTGCCTGGAACGCTGGCAGACAGACAAAACGTTACCCGCGACGCAACAAGCGACACCGATGGTCGAGCTGCCGTTAGGTGCCACTGAAGATCGGGTGGTTGGCTCCGTTCATTTGGAAGAAACGTTAAGAAGCGGGCAACGGCAGTTTGAACCCGGTCTTCTGGCGGCGGCGAACCGCGGAATTCTTTATGTTGATGAGGTCAACCTGCTGGAAGATCATCTGGTTGATCTGTTGCTCGACGCCGCGGCTTCCGGGATCAACCGGGTTGAACGGGAAGGGCTCTGCGTGACCCACCCGGCACGATTCATATTGATCGGCACAATGAATCCTGAGGAAGGGGAATTGCGTCCCCAGTTTCTTGATCGTTTCGGGCTCAGTGTCAGTGTCGAGGGTTTGTCCGACCCGAAAAGTCGCCGGGAACTGATCAGAAACCGTTTGGCCTATGAAGAAAATCCTGCCGCTTTTGCGCTGCAGTGGCAGGCGCAGGAAAGCTTTCTGGCAGCGCAGATTGTTGCCGCGCAGCAGCGGCTCAACCGGATAGAGATTCCGGATCAGGCGGTTGATCTGGCGGTAATGCTGGCGTTGAAATTGAAAGTTCATGGGCACCGGGCCGATATTGCCCTGCTAAAAGTCGCCAGGGCATTGTCGGCATTACTGGACAAAACCCAGGTTGGTGCAGCAGAGATTCGTGAGGCGGCCTGGTTTGTTTTGCCCCATCGTGTGCCCGGGGGGGTGCTGATGGATGCCGGGCAGGTGGAAAAAACCTTGGCTCTGGCGATAAACGCAGGAAAAACAGAGCAAACGGAAACCGTTCAAGAGTCTGAAGACAATGATACAGCTGAACAGTTCGACGGGTTTGAATTTCCCGGTTCAGCCGCTGCGGGCACGATGCTGTTCGAGACGTTTAAAAAAAAACTTCAGAACGGCTCATCAATATAGCTGACGAACTCTGTCTTGCTCCGCTCGATATGAAGGGGTTGAAGTTTTCTCAACAACAGGCCGGGCGCAGGAATCAGCGCTCGGTTTCTTTTCAATCCGGTCGTCATCTGCAGAGCATTCCCATTACTGAAAAAACCGAGCGTTTTACCCTGGATCTTGGCGCCACGCTCAAGGCGGGTTTACTGCGCCATGGCTCACTTCATTCTTTGGGCCAACTGCAACGGTGCGATTTAAGGCAGAAGGCTTTTCAACAACGCAGAAAAGCTATGATTATCTTTGTTGTTGACGCTTCAGAATCGATGGGCGAGGGAACCTTTGAACGGATGAAAGCCGCCAAAGGAGCTCTCCTCGGATGGTTGCTTGCGGCCTACCAGCAGCGTGATCAGGTGGCACTGGTTGCCTTCCGTGGCCGGCAGGCGGAAGTTTTGCTGCAACCGACATCCAGTGTATTATTAGCCCGGCAAAGTTTACGTCAGCTCCCTGTCGGTGGAGCAACACCCTTTGCTGACGGACTCTGGAAGGCCTGGCAACTGGTGCGCAATGCCCGCCAGAAGCAGCCCCAACTTGAGCCTTTGGTCGTTGTTGTCTCTGACGGAGAAGCCAACGTGCCGCTGGTCCCGGGTGCGAAAGTTCTCCCGGAACTTTTTTCTCTGGCGGAAAAACTGGGGAAAGAGCCAATGAGAACGATCGTTGTCGATAGCAGTTCAGTTCCCCGCGGCAATAAAAATCTGCGCCGTTTGGCAGCTGTGTTGGGTGGTCATTATCAGCAGGCCTATGATCTGCACGCTGGACGTTTATTTGAGATGATCCGCGCTGCTGAAAATCAAGATTGAAAGGATAAAAGACAAATGACAACAGAGAATAACCCTTCCGCTGAGTTTCTTGCGGATCTGCTTAACAGTTTGAAAAATCCGCTGCTGGTTGCTGATACCGACCATAAGGTTCTTTATCTGAATAGAGCCGCGGAAGACTTTTATACCGGGGGGAGCAATCTGCTCGGCAGTTCTCTGCTCGCCTGTCATAATCAGCAGTCACAACAACAGATGCGCGACATTCTAGAGCGGATGCAGGAGGGGTTGGACGAGGAAATCATTACTGATAATGAGAAGTGGCGTATTTACATGCGGGCGATGCGTTCTGCGACCGGTGAACTGGTCGGTTATTATGAGCGTTATGAGCCGCCGCGTGGAAGCTGATACCATCAGTCTGTGCTATCTTTGCTGTCAGGGAGGTCTGACTATGCAGGTTAAATTAAAATATGGTAACAACGGAATCATTCTTGATTATCCAGAAACACCGAATTTCCAGGGAGTTCTTTACCCGCAAGCGGTGAATCCTTTAGCTGATCCAGCGGCTGAATTGAAAACCACACTGGAGAAACCGATTGCCTCGGCAGCGTTGGCGGAGCTCGCCAAAGGGCGGGATAATGCGGTGATCGTTATCAGTGACATTACCCGGCCGGTACCGAATAAATTGCTGTTGCCGGGGATTCTTCAGCAGTTGCACGCTGCGGGAATGACCGCGGCGCAGATAACTATTCTCATTGCCACCGGAATCCATCGTCCCAATGAAGGGGGGGAACTGATTCAACTGGTGGGGCAGGAGATTGCTGAGGGCTACCGGGTGATCAATCATTTTTCAAAAAATCAGGATGATATGGTTCTGGTCGGCGAAGTCGGTGATGGCGTACCGGCTTATGTCAATAAACAGTATGTCCATGCTGACCTGAAAATTCTGACCGGATTTATCGAACCGCATATGTGGGCCGGTTTTTCCGGAGGACGCAAATCAATTTTACCGGGAATTTCTTCAGCAGAAACTCTGAAATATATGCATGGACCGGAAATGGTTGCTCATCCAAAAACAGTTTACGGTGTGTTGGATGGGAATCCTTTCCATGAGGCTGGTCTGGAGATCATGAGCAAAGCCGGAGCAGATTTTGTTGTCAATGTCACCCTGGACACCGAAAAACAGGTGACGGGGATATTCTCTGGAGATCCGGTCAAAGCTCATCTGCAAGGGGTTGCGTTTCTCTCGCAACATTGCATGAAAACCCTCGATAGACCGCTCGATTTTGTTGTTACCAC
>JAPHSA010000294.1 GCA_026193235.1 Deltaproteobacteria bacterium
CTCCCCCTGGACTGAGAGACGGGCGGCTGAGAAAAAACACAATACTACTGGACCGCGTGGTTTTTTTAAATTATCCGATATGTGCTGCTATTCGCTGAAGGCCGGTTTTTCAGCCAGTTTTCAGCGAATAGTCTGCACCTGCCGCTAACCGCTACCGTTTACCAAAAATCGAACCCAGCACGCCGCGAATTATCTGACGGCCGAGTTGGCTGCCGATAGATCTGGCAGCACTTTTCACCATTGCCTCAGCAGCACTTTGACGGCCGGAACTTCTGCGGCTGGATTTTTCTTGCCTTGCCCTGTTGTTTTCCTCTTCACGTCGTGTGAGTTCTGCCTGCTGCGCCTCAGCTAAAACTTCTGCTTTCTTTTTTAGTAATTCATACGCCGATTCTCGATCAACGGCCTGATTGTAGCGATTACCGATAGGTGAACGCTGCATCAGTGTTTGTCGGGCTTGTGAATCAACCGGGCCAATCTGACTCTCCGGAGGAGAAATAAGGACCCGCTCAACGGGAGTTGGTGCTCCTTTCTCATCTAAAATAGAAATCAGCGCTTCACCAATCCCCAATTGCGTGACGATGTCTTCCGTTTTAAAGACCGGGTTAGGGCGGAAGGAATCGGCCACCGCCTTGATTGTTTTGCGATCCTTTGGGGTAAATGCCCGTAAGGCATGTTCTATTTTCAGTCCTAACTGTCCGAGAATGTCTTCAGGGATATCCAGAGGACTTTGGCTGATGAAGAAAATGCCCACGCCTTTTGAACGGATCAGCCGAACGACCTGTTCAATTTTATTCAACAGGCTTTTGGAAGCACCATCGAAAAGCAGATGGGCTTCATCAAAAAAGAGCACCAGCTTAGGGCGGTCAGAATCACCCACTTCTGGTAACTGCTCAAATAACTCTGCCAGCAGCCAGAGGAGGAAAGCAGCATAGACCCGGGGTGATCGGTGGATCAGGGTGCTGACATCGAGCAAGCTGATGACACCACGGCCAGAGAAATCGCAATGCATCAGGTCCTGTAGTTGTAAAGCGGGTTCGCCAAAGAATTGTTCTGCTCCCTGCTCTTCGAGAACCAGGAGGCGGCGTTGTATTGCACCAATGCTGGTCGAAGAAATATTGCCGTATTCATTACGGAGTTCCGCTGAATTTTCTCCCATCCAGAGCAGCAGAGAGCGTAAATCTTTCATGTCGAGCAACAGCATGCCCTGATCATCGGCGATTTCAAAAGCTGCATAGAGGATTCCGCTCTGGGCTTCGTTAAGCTCCAACAGGTTGCTCAACAGCAGTGGTCCCATCTCAGATATTGTCGTTCGTACAGCGTGCCCATGATCAGTATCGATACTCCAGAACAGGGTGGGGCAGGGTTGCTGGCGATATCCGGGTAATGGAATCTTTGCCAGGCGTTCATCAATTTTCGGGTGGGGTTTTCCTGCCGCTGCGAGACCGGACAGGTCACCTTTGATGTCGGCAGCAAAGACAGGAACTCCGATTTTTGAAAAACCTTCCGCCAGAACTTGCAGGGTTACGGTTTTTCCAGTGCCAGTGGCTCCGGCGATGAGGCCGTGGCGGTTGCTCATGCTGGCTAATTGTTGGATGAGATTGCCATCACTGGCGCCAAGATGAATGACTGGATCTGACATGCGTCCCTCCCGCTTTAAGGTCTATAAAAAAATGGTCAATGCAAGAGAAGTATAATCCAGAATTAGTCTGCATGACGATGGTGTTACAGTTTTTTTAACAGAGGTGACGGTAAGAGTTCAGAAGTAAAAAAATTGAGGGCGGATTGATTAATCTGTCAGGCAGAATGGTGTGCTAGAGAACCTCTTTTTTGAGTTTGATAAATTCTTCCCGGGTAATCAACCCATCTTCCAGCATTCTGTTTAATTCAGAGAGCTCTTTGATGAGCATCGATTGTGGTGATTCAAGCTGTTTGATCTGGGTTCCCTCTTCAGGGGCGATCAATTTTATATTTTCATCTTTATGACCGAGTTTAACCGTGGCCATTCCGCCCAGTAGGCTGATTTCCAGTGTTCTATTCTGCAGGGCAGGATCTGACATGAAATCACTGATTTTACGATTGCTCTCCTTCATGCGGCGATAAAAGTAGTAGCCTGACCAGCTGAGCAGGCCGATTCCGGCAATAAAAATCAACCAGCGGAAATCATAAATTCCTTTGATCAGGACGACGGCCACACCAAGCCCGATGATGAGCAGGATATGCATCACTAGCACCATGTAACCCAACATGACACCGCTGAAAACACTTTTATTCTGTTCGTCGTTCAATTTCATTTCAACAGGTTCTTCTCGGTTTGCTTAGCCATCATCATGAATTGGGGATAAATATAGCAGGGTAAAAATAATCTTTTCGTCTTGCGGTAAAGTCTAATTGACCGAAGCCGTTTTTATCATCAATGCGCATCTGTTACAATGACCAATCAGGAAGATAACTCATAACGAGAGAGCGATAAAGATGATCAACTTTCCAGTAGAAATATTTTATGACGGTTCCTGCGTTGTCTGTTCGGCGGAGATGCAGGCATATCGCAAGCGTAATCCTCAGGATCGACTGAGATTCATCGATATCAGTGCTGCTGATTTTTCAGCTGATGCGTACGGAAAAACCCAGGATGAATTTATGGCACAAATGCATGTTCGTGATGCTTCTGGCGACTTCACTACAGGCATTGATGCGTTTTCAGTCATCTGGCAGGCTTATCCGAGTGGTTCAATTTATCGATTGTTCAGCGCGTTGATCGGTTTTCCCGGGATCAATTTGTTTTCGCGTTTTGGCTACGCGGTTTTTGCCCGTTATCGTCATCTGCTGCCGAAGAAATATTCCAATTGCGACAGCGATCATTGTAACCTGAATCACCCACGTTGATAATTTGACCTTTAAAGTCAGCACGAAAGTTTATTCCATGCAAGTACTCGGTATTGATGTCGGGGGGAGTGGTATCAAAGGGGCCATTGTTGATGTGTCATCGGGGCAGTTGTGCTCTGAGCCTGTGAGTTTGATAACCCCACAACCGGCGACCCCTCCAGCGGTCATTGAAACAGTCGGAGAGTTGGTTCGGTCCTTTAAATGGACTGGGCTGGTTGGCTGTGGCTTCCCCGCAGTGATCCAGAATGGATTGGCAAAAACAGCGGCAAATATCGCTGCAAGCTGGATCAATGTTGACGTGAAAAGGTGTCTGGAGTCTCAAACCGGTTGCTCTTCTGCTGTTCTTAACGATGCCGATGCTGCAGGGCTGGCAGAAATGTCTTTTGGTGCTGGACATGGCTTCAATGGAACAGTACTGGTGCTGACTTTAGGGACCGGAATCGGTTCGGCTCTGTTTTACCAGGGCCAGTTATTTCCCAACCTGGAACTTGGTTTCCTGCCGTTAAATGGATCTCCAGCTGAGCAATATACCTCTGCGGCCGTGCGTACAAAACAAAAATTAAGTTGGCTGGGCTGGTCTAAGCGGCTCAATCAATTTCTTACCCACGTAGATCGTCTATTCTCTCCGGAATTGATCATTATTGGCGGAGGGGTCAGTTTCAACCATGAAAAGTTCTTTCCCTACCTGGACCTCCAGGCGCAACTGCTCCCGGCCCAATTTAAGAATCAGGCCGGGATTGTTGGCGCTGCCTGCTTTGCTGCAAATCAGATTGCACTGTGAGAATAGATTACTTCAGTGTCTCTTGGAGATATTCTCCAAACCTCTTCCATGATTTTTTATCGGCATCTTCGCGATAACGCTCTGAACCAAAAACGCTGAATGCGTGCGGAGCGCCACTGTAGGTAATCATTTCATGGGAAACTTTCTGCCCTTCAAGTTCAACCGCCAGTCCTGCGAATTGTTCCATGGTGACGGCAGTATCTGCTGTACCGTGGAAAATCATCAACTTTCCTTTGGTTGTGGAATAATCTTGCCCTTCGGGAGTCACAAGACCTCCATGAAAGGTGACAAACCCTTTTAAGTCAACTCCCGATCTGGCAAATTCCAGGA
>JAPHSA010000206.1 GCA_026193235.1 Deltaproteobacteria bacterium
AGCGAGGCGGGATCACCCACTTCCAGTAACGGTTCCCCGGTGCGTACAGGGCCTTCGCATTCATGAACAACCTTGAGAATCTTGCCGATGATCGGGGAGCGCACTTGCAACCTTTCCGCCGCTTCCCGGTTGCTGTCGGCGGAATATTCAAGCACTGTTCGGGTGGCTTGCAGTTCATACCTGGCGACTTCGACATTGAAGTCGGCCGAGCGCTTTGCCGCCGTAGTGGTCTGCGCTTTGGTTACGGCCCTGTCGAAAGCCTCCTGTGAGATCGCCCCCCCCTTAAGCAGTGGCCGCAGGCGTCCGAGTTCGGTCGCCGCAAGCCTGGCCGAGGCTTGGGCCGCAGTGGCCTGGCCTCTGGCTGCTTCCAGTGCCGATTCGGCCGCCGCCACCTGTGCCCTGGCCAGAGCCCGGCTGCGCGGATCCAGTCCTTGGGATTCCAGCGGGGTAATCTCCAGCAGCACCTGACCCTGTTTGACCGGGTCGCCGACCTCCAGATCCAGACGGCAGGTCACGCCATCCACCGCCGCCGAGATGATATAGCGATCAATAACCCGGGTGCGGCCTTCCTCTTCGATGGTGACGGTCAGCGGCGCGCGCTTGACCGCGATGGCTTCGATCAGCACCGGCTGCGGCCAGAAACCCCACGCCAGCAAGGCAATGATCAGCACAGCCGTAACGGTGATGACCGGATGTTTTCGCAGTGGAAGCTTCATCGTGTTACTCCTTGGTCTTGAGCACTGCCACCATATCGAGATGGGCCAGGTTCCGCCAGATCATCACTGCGGACACAATGGAGGACAGGATCACGACGATTGCGGATAAGGCATAGACCTTCATGCCCAGAACCAGCGGCACGCGATAGAGGTCGGTATCGAACTGAAAGGCCAGGTAAGCACACAGGCCGTAGCCGATGAGCATGCCCAGCGGGATCGCCACCAGCGTCAGCAGGGCCTGTTCCCCCAATAAAATATATGCGACCTCGGCACGCTCAAAACCGAGCACGCGCAGGCTGGCCAGCTCGCGGTTGCGCTCGGACAGGGCGATGCGCATACTGTTGTAAATCACCCCGAAAGCGATGCTGGCCGCGAGCAGGGTAGAGATAAAGGTAAAGAACAGGATGCTTTCGGCCACGGTATCGTAGAACGCTCGGATCGCCGATTTATGTTCGATCACACCTACCACGCGCGGCATGCCCTTGAGTTTGCTATAGATGCCGCGCAGCTCATGTCGGTCCACTTTCATCAGTGCCCCGGAGATGGCATTGCCCTCGTTTAAAACCCGGTTGAGGCTCTGGCGCTGCATGTAGGCATTGACCCCCAGATACTGCCTGGCCGTGCCGGCGACCGGCACCTGCACCGTAGGCCGACTGCCCGTTAGAATTTCGATGGTCAGCAGGTCGCCGGGGCGGATCTGCAGCAGTTCGGCCAGATAGTCGGTGAGGATGACGCCTTGCCGGGGCAGGTCGATCACCTTAAGCTCGGTGTCGAGAAGGCGCATCAAGGTGCCATCGGCTTGCAGGCCCTGCACCGAAGTGCGGTAGGAACGGTGTTCAAACTTCAAACTGGCCGGTACAATGCGAAAGCCTTCCACATGCTCGACCCCTTGCAGGCTGCGCAGGGAGTAGAGCGAGCGCAACGAGGTCGGTTCAGCATAGATGGCGATGAGATCTTCTCTTTGGCTCATGCCATATTGGACATCGACCATATATTTGATGGCCCCCTCCTGGAAACCGCTGACCATCATGATGCCGCAGGACAGGCTGATGCCGAGGATCGTCAACAGCGATTTCAGCGGGCGGCGTTCAATATGCCGCAGAATCATCCGCGTCGCCTGGGGAAACCAGCGTTGCAGGCCGAGACGTTCGATCAGGGTGGCATGGAAGAGGGGCGGAGATTCCGGCCGCATGGCCTGGGCCGGCGGCAGCTTGGCGGCCGTGTGTACGGCGTGCCAGGTGCCAACCAGAGCCACCGCCATGCTGACGACCACTGCGGTAACAATCCTCTGGGGTTTGAGCACATAGGTCATGAACGGCAGGCTGTAGAATTCCATGTAGAGGTCGCTCATGCCCTTGCCCATCCAGATGCCGGCACCGATGCCGACGATAATGCCGATCGAGACAATCATCAGCACCAGCTTGGCGTAATGCAGACCCACGGCAAAGTTGCTGTAGCCGAAGGCCTTGAGGACGGCGATCTGTTCGCGCTCCAGGCTGATCAGGCGACTGATCACCACGTTGATCAGAAACGCGGCGACGCCGAAAAAAATCACCGGAAACACCGTGGCAATGGTTCTCTGCTGTTTCAGCTCTTCGTTTAGAAATCGTGCAGAGAGCTGATTCGTGCGGTCAATGGCACCGAGCCCACCATAGGGTTTGAGGATACCGTCAAGCTGATCGATGACATCCTGCCGGTTTCTCCCCTTGCTCAGGGTGAGTGTCAGATTGTTAAAGGCCCCGTCCATGTCATAGGCGCTGGCCAGCGGTTTGCGCGCCATCCACAACACCCCGTAACGTTTGTAATCGGGAAACATGGCGCCGGGAGCAATCTGGTAGATGTATTCGGGGGAAAGGGCCAGACCGACCACGGTGAGGGCTTTGCGCCGACCGTTGATGGTGGCGTGCAGTAGATCGCCGGGTTGCAGGCCGTGGGCCAGGGCAAACTCTTCACTGATGATGATTTCATTATCGCGGCCCGGTTCGAACAGACGGCCGTTGCGCAGATAAATCTGGTTTAACAGGCCACGGCTGTTATCGGGCAGGGACAACAGATGACCGCTGACCGGATCACTGAAACCGGCCACGTCGAGATTAACATACGCCACCACCCGCGTCTCCACCTTGTCCACGCCGGGGATCTCCTCGATGCGCTTGACCAGAGCCAGCGGGGCCCTCTTGAGCGAGGCAAAAATATGTGCAAAGTGATGACTGCGGTAGTAGCGTTCGCGGGTTTCGTATAGTGAATCGAGGGTACTGAGCGACATGATGAAAATACTCATGCCGCTGACGATCACCATGGCAATCGCCAGCGCCTGTATGCGCATGTTCCAGAGCTGTCGCCAGAGTTTTTTGTCGATGGCTTTCATAGCGCCCTGTTTACCAGCTGAGTTGGTTAGCTGGCAGTCTGGTTGCGTTGACATACACCCGGCTTATCCGGCCGTCGGCCAGATGAATCACCCGGTCCGCCATTTGCGCAATGCTTGCGTTATGGGTGATCACGGTAGTGGTGGTGCCCAGTTGCTGATTGACCCGTTGCAGTGCTTCTAAAACCACGATACCGGTTTGGGAATCGAGCGCCCCGGTCGGTTCGTCGCATAACAGAACATCGGGATTCTTGGCAATGGCACGGGCAATGGCGACCCGTTGTTGCTCGCCACCGGAAAGCTGGGCCGGAAAATGGTCCATGCGTTCCTCCAGCCCGACCAGTTGCAAGGCTTCTTCCGGTTGCATGGGGTTTTCAGCAATTTCGGTCACCACCGCAATGTTTTCACGCGCGGTAAGACTGGGGATCAGATTGTAAAACTGGAAGACAAAGCCGACATGATAACGGCGGTATTTGGTGAGTTCAGACTCGCTGGCATGGGTCAGATTGCGATCGCCATAAAAAACATGACCATCGGTCGAGGTATCCAACCCACCTAGGATATTCAACAGAGTGGACTTGCCGCTGCCGGAAGGCCCCAGCAACACAACAAACTCACCGGTATAAAGATCCAGATTGACCCCGCGCAAGGCATGCACCTGCACCTCTCCCATCTGGTAGGTTTTGGTCAACCCCTCCGCATGAAACACCGTCCTGTTTTTCAATGTTGTGTCTGCCTGAATCATAAGCTGTGCCTATATACACCGGCCCACAATATTTTACTTGCTGGCTTCTTATTCCATTTAATTATAGCGGAAATGAAGACCACCGTGGCTGTCTCCTGCAATGCAAATCTTTCGCCAGTGAGAATTCTCGGGCAGCTGATTTTCCAGGTTCGGTTCAAAAAGACCATCCTCGCACCTGCTTTTTCTCCCGCAGTCGCTATACTAGAAACGTGGGGGAGACACTCATGAAGTGGATGGTATCGACAATCAAGGGCTGGATGGGAAGGTCGCGCTCGCTTTGCTTTGCTCTGGTTGCGTTTGTTCTGTTTTTGCTGCCCCTGTCCGCTATCTGCAAAGAGGACTCGGAACGGTTCGTACAGGCCCGGCAAGAGATGGTGCGTAGCCAACTGGTAGCACGCGGCATCGACGACCAGGCCACGCTGCGGGCTATGGAGACGGTGCCGCGCCATCTTTTTGTCCCGAAGAAGTATCGTGCCAGCGCCTACCGGGATGGTCCCTTGCCGATCGGTTACGGTCAAACCATCTCGCAACCCTACATTGTCGCTTTCATGACTGAGATCATCGGTCCACACCCCGGCCAACGTGTTCTGGAAATCGGAACCGGCTCGGGGTACCAGGCGGCGATCCTGGCCGAGACCGGTGCCCGAGTTTTCACCATCGAAATCATCCCTGAATTGGCAAAGCAGGCGCGGGCAATTCTTGAACAACAGAGCTACCTGCATATCCACAGCAAAACCGGCGACGGCTATTACGGCTGGCCGGAGCAGGCTCCCTTCGATGCCATTGTGGTCACGGCGGCAGCCGAATTCATCCCGCCGCCGCTGGTTCAGCAGCTCAAAGATGGCGGTCGAATGGTGATCCCAGTCGGCTCCCCCTTCTTTAGCCAGACCCTGATGCTGGTCGAGAAGAATGGTACGAAGATTACCACCCGCAGCCTCTTCCCGGTCCGCTTCGTCCCCTTTCGGAGAGCCGAGTGAATCCCGACCGGAGCAGGCAGCTGGCTCTGCTTCTGCTTTCGGCAGCGCTTATCGCTCTTCAGCTGATCCTGATGCAGATTCTCTCAATCACCCAGTGGCACCATTTCGCCTACCTGGTGATCTCCGCGGCCCTGCTCGGTTTCGGCGCCTCGGGAACCCTGCTCGCTCTGACCCGTTCCTGGTGTCTTCGACACAGCACTCTACTGCTGCCACTGTTGCTAGCAACTTGTGCGCTAAGTATGGCTATGCTGGGGTGGCTGACTCAGGGGCTGCTCAAAGGGTTTGACAGTTACCTGCTTTTTCTAGATGGGTCGCAAGTTATCCGGCTATTCGCTGTCATCCTCTGTTTTTTGCTCCCCTTCCTACTCGGAGCCACTGCCATCGGCTTGATCTTCATGCTCCACATCAAAAAAATCGGCAGTCTCTATTTTGTTAATCTGCTCGGCTCAGGGTTGGGCGGCGTTTGCGGCCTGGCGCTGCTCTGGCTGTTGCCGCCGCAACAGTTGACGCCGTTAGTCGCCGTTGCGCCCCTGCTGGCAAGCGCGCTGCTGTTGCCGAAGAATGCGCCCCGCTGCCGCCAGGCCTTCCTGCTCTGTGTCATAATGACGGTTGCGGCCTTTTTCTTCCCGGCCCCCCTGGCCCTCTCCCAGTACAAGGATATCCAGCGCACTCTCAACCTGCCGGAGGCCCGCATTCAATCCCGTCGCGCCAGCCCTTATGGTTTAGTTGAGACAGTTTCGGCGCCATCCCTGCGTTTTGTCCCGGGACTCAGTCTCAATTATCACGCTGACATCCCGACTGTCGACCTGGTCTTCAACAACGGTAACCAGTTCGGCGCCATCCTCCCGCAAGCGCCTGACGAGGCATTCCATCTGCTGCAATTCACCAGCGGCGCACTCCCTTTTGCCATCAGCGAACCACGGCGGGTGCTGATTTTGCACTCGGGGACCGGCACAGAGGTCGGCCTGGCTCTGGCACAAGGAGCAAAGAATGTTACCGCCGTTGAACCGCACAGTGCGATGCTGGAATTGTTGCAAGAAAACTATGCCGGAGCGCTCGGCTACCTGTTCGACAATCCGTCCGTAACTCTGATCAACCGCGAGCCGCGCAACTTTCTGGCCAGCACAAAAGAAGATTTCGACTTGATCCTACTTCCGACCCTCGGTGCTTTCGGAGGCACTCTCGGTCTCTTCGCGCTGCAGCAACAGCACAGTTTGACGCTGGAGGGGTTGAGCGCCGCGTGGCAGCGGCTGCGGCCGCACAGCCTGCTCTGTGTCAACAGTTGGGTCGACTTTCCGCCACGCACCCCGTTACGGCTGGCCACAAGTATCGGGAAATTTCTGGAGGAGCAAGGGATCAACAATCCAACCGCCCATGTCGCAGCAGTGCGTAGTTGGGGGGCGATCAGCTTCTGCGTCAAACGCTCGCCACTGACCGTGGACGAGAGGAAACGGATCAGGGTTTTCTGCCGTCAGCGACTGTTCGATCCCTTATTGTTGTCGGAAACCGAGTTGAGAAAAGAGCCCCGCTTCAACACCAGTGGCAATGACGATTTCCTGCCACTGTTGACGCAGGCCCTCTCAAACGACCGGAATGAGCTGATCCGCCGCTACCCATTCAACCTCGAACCAACCAGCGACGATCGACCCTTCTTTTCCCAGTTTTTGCGCTGGCAGCATCTGCCTCAACTGAGCAAGCTGTTCGGCGCCCGCAGCCTCCCTTTTCTGGAACTCGGTTTTCTGCTCGTGCTTCTGACTTTCCTGTTGCTGAGCGGCGCCGCCGTAATTCTGATTCTGTTGCCGCTGCTGAAACTGGGCTGGCGCGGCGGCCACCGCGGTCGCACCCTGCTCTATTTCGGCGGATTGGGGTGCGGCTTCATGCTGGTTGAGATCAGCCTGATCCACAGCTTTACCCTCTACCTGGGCCATCCGGTCTATGCAGCGGCAGCAATCATCAGTATTGTTCTGTTGCTCTCCGGGATCGGCAGCTATCTCTCCACCAGGGTCAAAGAGAGCCCGAAGCTGATTTTCACCATCAACACCAGCGTGGCCGGACTGCTGGTTGTCTACTCTGTCGCCCTCGCGCCATTGCTGCAGCACACCATTTCCCTGCCTCTTCCCGCTAAGAGTGTTCTGGCCCTGATCCTGCTTGCCCCCCTCGCCCTGATGATGGGCTTCCCCTTCCCCCTCGGGCTGAAACGGCTCAGCCAGCAGAATGATAGTGCCGTCCCCTGGGCCTGGGGGATCAACGGCTCCTTCTCTGTTGTCAGCACCGTACTGGCCGCCATCCTTGCAGTTACACTGGGTTTCAGTGCGATCCTCGGAATCGCCGCTGCCGCCTATCTTGTTGCCGCGACAACACAGGGCAGAAGCAGTCAGGACGAAAACAATAAAGCTGACAATCGCCAGTTGGTGGCGAGCATGCTGGTAAAATCCATTTTCTTCGCACCGGAAGATGGATAGCGGTTGTGCAGAAGATGAAATAGTAAACAATAAGCAGTTTAATTTTTTCTTCATCCAGAACACCATTCTGTTGTCATGCTGTAACTATCTCGACAAAGATCATTGTCCATGAGCAATGATCAATTGAATCGTTGGGAAATGTAGGTCACCAGATCATCAAGTGTGATCAGTTTTTCATAATCGCTTTCCAGGGTTTCGAAGCCTAGATTCTTATTGAGCCAGGTCAGAAAGCTTTCTTCTGGTATAATTAAAGAAAATATTACGAAGTTTCCTGCAAATAACGCAGGACAGTCATAAGTGGGATTTACTTTTCCCGCCACAGGCCGGCACGAAGGCACATCATCGTGTCCGGGTTTTTGAGGAGGCCGTCATGAAGTTTGCAACCGTCCTACACCTCACCCTCGGACTGCTGTTCATCCTTTTCCTGACCTTCGTCTGCATCTTGTCTCCGGGGATCGTCAATGCCCAGGTTAACGATAATCTCGAAGCGTTTGAAAAATACAACGAAGAAGAACTCGCCCAGATGTTGGCACCCATTGCCCTCTATCCCGATGCGCTTTTGTCGCAACTCCTGATGGCCTCGACCTATCCGATCGAAATTATTGAGGCTGACCGCTGGGTCAGGGATAATCCTGAGTTAACAGGCGACACCCTTGATAATGAACTTTTGGATATGGACTGGGACCCGAGCGTTAAGGCTATCTGCCACTTTCCTTCAATCCTGGCTCTGATGAGTGAACGGATCTCTGAGACCACCAACCTCGGCAACGCTTTTCTTGCCCAGGAAGCCGAG
This sequence comes from Deltaproteobacteria bacterium, assembly GCA_026193235.1. GTDB lineage: Bacteria > Desulfobacterota > Desulfuromonadia > Desulfuromonadales > Geopsychrobacteraceae > JAPHSA01. Next base: position 8,059 of record JAPHSA010000206.1, read on the forward strand.
GTGATGGGCATGATCCAGAAACTTCGGGCTGGGGCATATGAGCAAGGGACCCTGCGGAGCACCTCCGAGCAGATGGTTGTGGTTGAAAATCAGACCATCATCATCGAACCTGTAAACCCGAGGGTTATCTATATCCCTTATTACGACCCTTATTATGTTTACGGCACATGGTGGTGGACTCCGGGCTTTGCGCCTTACTACTGGGGACCACCAGGGGTGGATGTCGGAGTCGGGATTTCATTCTGGCCCGGTATTTATTTCGGGGTCTCCTTCTACCGGTGGAGCTATTTTGATTGGCGCCATCATTTTGTTCACATTGATTTACACAAGCGACCAAAATTTGTCAGACATGATTATTGGCGGGGAACCTCTGAGCGTTGGGTACACGTTCCCAAACATCGACGGGGTGTCGCCTACCGTGATAAGAGCACGGCAAGGAAGTTCGGACAATCCTCGCACCGGCCGGCAGTTTTTCGGCGTGATGCCCGTGGTTTCCCAGAACAGAGTCTGATTAAACAGAGTCGCCCCGAAAAAGACCGGACGAATATAAATCTTTATCGCCAACAGCAGCAACGGATTGAGCGCAAGCGGACAGAACTGGAACAGGCCACAAACGACAGAAAGGAACGCCTGCGGATTGCCCCGGAAAAACACAAGCTGCAACGGAAAGAGTCTCCCCGACCAAAGCCCGCTCGCGCCGAGAACAATCGTCAGGAACGAGTACGGGTTGCTCCTGAGCTTCAGCGGCAGAGGCGGGTTGAACAAAAAAATCAACGCGAAAGGCCTGATAACATTTTTAATCGGCTGGAGGATGGCAAGCAGGAACGCAAAGCGAGTGAGCGCGGGCGCTATAGCCGAAAAATCGATAAAGATGAAAACAGGGATGAGCGGAATGACAGCTTTCGTAGTTGGCGAAAGTCGGAGAATTAAGCCATGATTTCATGTCTGCAGAGATTGGCCCTTGACCGGGGATGTAAAAGTCGCAGCCGGTGGATGAGGTTTTTCTTCTTTGGTTTAAGAAGAATGCTCATAACCATGATTGTCTTGACGGCCGTCTCTGATTGGTCCCTGGCAGTAGCGGAACAACAATATTTTTCCTCCCCTCAACAGGCAATAGCTGCATTGACCGGCGCCATAGAGCAGGGTGATGATACTAAATTGCTCGACATCCTGGGAGCGGGAGCAAATGATCTCATCTCTTCCGGCGATAAGGTCGCAGACCAAAACGGTAAGGCGCGTTTTTTGAAGGCTTACCAGATGAGTAACAGTCTTGAGCAAGAGCATGAAGGGCAGATGCGATTACTGATCGGCCACAAGAATTATCCCTTCCCGATCCCCATTGTGCGCCGGGACAACGCGTGGTTTTTCGACACCCAGGCGGGTATGGAGGAAATCCTTAACCGCCGGATTGGTCGTAATGAACTGCATACGATCCAGGTCATGCAAGTCTATACGAATGCACAGCGTGAGTACGCCTGCTTGGTGCGTGATGCCGGAACCCCGGTCTTTGCCCAAAAACTGGCCAGCAATCCGGGTGCCAGGGATGGCCTCTATTGGGAGACAGCAGAGGGGGAAGCAGAAAGTCCCTTTGGCCCTCTGGTCGCTAAGGCAGCAAAAAAAGGGTACAGCTTTGGGTTGAATGGTGGCACAGACAATCCCTTTCACGGCTATTTTTTCAAAATTCTAAAATCTCAAGGTGAGCATGCCACCGGCGGAGCCTTTGATTATGTCATTGGTGATAAAATGATCCTGGGTTTTGCCATGGTCGCCTATCCCGCTAAATATGGAGCATCGGGCATCATGAGCTTCATTGTGAACCAGGAAGGCCTGGTTTATGAAAAAGACCTGGGTGAAAACACCAGTGTGGTTGCAGAAGCAATGACCGCATTTGACCCGGATGGCTCCTGGAAAAAATATGAAGAAATCAGCGAGCCTTAGTTTCTTGATGCCGGGCTTGATCGGGTTCGTTACCACCTGCTTGGTTGGTTACGTCCTTGGAATGTTGTTTCTCGGTTGAATTGTTGCCGTTAAATAGAATTGGCTCAGATGTTGTTCCCTCTGCGCTTGAGTGCCTGTCAATATGAGTGTGGGTTAAACTGTTTGCCAATACTTCTGCCAGCGCTGACTGGCTGCATCCCGGTTGTATTCTTCGGTGAAATAACAGAGACAGCCATGTTGGTGGTCAAGGGTTTCTTTGTTTGGGATCAGTGCCAGACACTGGCAGGGGCGTTCAGAAATCGAGAAGCGACAACCGTCAGTGTCTAGAAATGCACAGCCTGCGGCCAATGACCGGGGGGCGGGAATTGGTACGCCGGTCTTTTCCCAGAGTACCAGCCCCAACGCAGGCAATTGTTGGCGCAGCTGGTTGATTGTCAAAGTCTGCCCCGGAAAGAAAATGGCAAAAAATCGTGCCGGGTTGACCCATATCCCTGGACTCCCCTGGCAACAACGCCCCCCACATGCTTGACAGAGTGGTAAACTTTTTCCCGGCACCCTAGGATCTGCTGCCCCGGCGTCCGGTTTTTGGTGTGGGCCGCACGGCCACAGTTTTTTTACGTCCGCCGGTTCTGGTTTTCATAGATTTTTGCACCTTTTTTGGTTTTGCTGCGAGCTTGCCAGATTTGGCCGCCGCTGTCTTTGCTTTAGCCGCGATCTTCTTCGGGCTGGGTTTGCTGATGGTCGCTTTGCGTGGCTTTACCAGCATTCCCCGCTTGATCGCAATCAGCGGAAATTCAGCAATCGACTCTCGCGGGATGGTCATTCTGAGCAGCTTTTCAATTGCCTGCAGCTTAGGTTGTTCGGCGGGACAGACCAGCGAGAGTGCTTGCCCCGATTCTCCCGCGCGCCCGGTGCGGCCGATCCGATGGACATAGTCTTCGGGAACATCAGGTAGCTCATAGTTCACGACATGCGGCAGGTTGGCGACGTCGAGTCCGCGCGCCGCAACATCGGTCGCGACCATGACTCGCAACTCGCCCTGTTTGAACTGCTTCAGCGTTCGCGTGCGCAACGATTGACTTTTGTTACTATGGATGGCGGCGCTGTTGATCCCATCGAAGCGCAGTTCAGCCGTCAACTTGTCGGCACTGTAGCGGGTTCGGGCAAACACCAGAACCTGATTCCATTCCCCTGCACGGATCAGGTGCGAGATCATTTCCCGTTTGCGACTGCGTTCCACTGGATAGACCACCTGAGTGATGTCATCGGCGGTGATATTGCGCCGCGCAACTTCGATCCGCTGCGGTTGGTTAAGTAATTCATCGGCCAACTGCCTGATGCTTTGCGAGTAGGTCGCTGAAAAGAGCAGGGTCTGGCGTTGCCCCGGGAGATACTCCGCAACTTTGAGGATGTCGTCAATAAATCCCAGATCGAGCATCCGATCCGCTTCATCGAGCACCAGAAA
>JAPHSA010000265.1 GCA_026193235.1 Deltaproteobacteria bacterium
CGTTTTCGTATGAATGGTAGGAAAGGTCTCAACCCGACGGAATGGCATCCGGCCGCTGTCGATAATCTCCTCTGCCCAGGAGGCGAGCTGTTGGGCAAATTGTCGCAGGTGTTGATTCATCAGGAGGATTCAACCTCAGCTGAACAGTGGGCCGCTGCCGCTTGATTGCGAGGCGGTGCGGTGAAAATGTCGATAGCAACTGTCGGTGGCAACCCGTCCACGAGGAGTACGGTGCAGAAACCCCTGCTGAATCAAATAGGGCTCAATAACCTCTTCGATCGTATCGCGTTCTTCACCAATCGCTGCGGCCAGAGTGTCAAGGCCAACCGGACCACCGGAAAATTTATCGATAATCGACAACAATAACAGGCGGTCCATATGGTCCAACCCCTGATTGTCCACTTCAAGCCGTTGCAAAGAATGGTCGGCTAATTCAAGGGTGATGATACCATCACCTTCAATCTCAGCAAAATCACGTACTCGGCGCAGCAGGCGATTGACGATACGTGGAGTCCCACGACTACGGCACGCTATCTCTTGGGCTCCCTCGTCATTGATCGGGATTTTGAGAATATCCGCACTGCGCTTGACAATAGTGGTCAGCTCAGTGTTTGAGTAAAATTCCAGTCGGCTGATCACGCCAAAGCGATCGCGCAAAGGGGATGAAAGCAGGCCGGCCCTGGTGGTGGCTCCAACCAGTGTGAATCTGGGAATATCTAGTTTAATCGTACGCGCTGAGGGCCCCTGGCCGATCATGATATCTAATTGATAGTCCTCCATGGCCGGATAAAGAATTTCCTCAACAACCGGCGAAAGCCGATGGATTTCATCAATAAAAAGCACATCGCCTTCCTCAAGATTTGTCAAGACGGCAGCAAGATCACCAGTTTTCTCAATCACCGGGCCGGATGTGCTTTTAATGCTGACGCCCATCTCCTGGGCAATAATATTGGCTAGGGTTGTCTTTCCCAAGCCAGGCGGGCCATAAAAGAGCACATGATCAAGGGCTTCCCGACGCTTGAGTGCCGCATCTATAAAGACTTTCAGGTTTTTTTTAGCCTTGCTCTGGCCGACATATTCCCTGAGTGATTTCGGGCGTAAGCCGACTTCAAAATTGGTTTCTTCCGGTTGGCTCTCTGCTGTTATCAGGCGCTCAGTCATGTATGATTCCGACTATTTCAGTAAAATCTGTAAGGCAGCTTTCAAGGTGTCTTCGAGCGCTGTCCCGGGCGTCAGCTTGAGGCTTTGTAAGGCCCGTTTCGCAAGAATTTCTTTGTAGCCTAAATTAACCAGGGCTGAAAGTGCATCCTGGTGTACATCTGCACCAGTGCCCGCGCTACTGCCCGTCAGATCAAGGCTTGTTGAAATGGCATATTTGGTCGCCTTGTCTTGTAACTCAAGCACCAGGCGCTCGGCACTTTTTTTGCCAATTCCCGGGATGGAGGTCAGGCGAGGGATATCTCCCTGGCTGAGAGCCAGCGCCAGGTCCTCAACCGGGATATGTGAAAGAATGGTGATTGCCAGTTTTGGGCCTACTCCAGAGACTGAAATCAGCAGGATGAAAAGCTCTTTTTCCGCACTGCTGGAAAAGCCGAACAGCTGGATTGCATCTTCTTTGACATGAGTGTGGATCTGCAATTTTACCTGACCCTTTTCGGGCAATGCATAAAAGGTCGAAAGAGGGACCTGCAACCGATAGCCGACTCCAGAAACGTCGACAATGATCTGTTCCGGGCTGCGGTAGGCCAATTCGCCAGTCAGCATAGCAATCATGATCTGGACCTCTGCAGTTGTATTTTGTTGCTCAAATGGTGACTGTGAGCATGGCAGATGGCGACAGCCAATGCATCGGCGGCATCTTCTTGGGCGATTTCAGGAAGATTCAATAATGTTTTAGTCATATGCTGGACCTGATTTTTCCCGGCGCGGCCATAGCCTACGACTGCACTCTTAACCTGTAAGGCAGAATACTCAGCGACCGGTAGACCAGCATTTATGCCCGCTAGCAATGCCACCCCACGCGCGTGTCCAAGTTTCAGGGCCGACGCAGGGTTACGCGCCATAAATACCTGCTCTACAGCAACGGCCTGTGGCTGATATTGTTCGATCAGGGTGCACAACGCTTGATATATCTGCTGCAGCCGCTCGGCCAGGGCGTCCTGACTTCGGGTGAAAATTGTCCCGTTATCAAGGTGGATCAGCCGATTCCCCTGCTGTTCAATAAAGCCGTAACCGGTTGCCTTGCTTCCCGGGTCGATGCCAAGAATTCGCATTGCTTTAGAGCCGGTCAGCCCATGATCCTTTCCATCTCTTCATCGGAGATGTCGAAATTGGTATGAACATTCTGGACGTCATCGTTGTCTTCCAGAACGTCGATCATCTTCATCAGAGATTCTGCTGCTTTCCCTTCAACTGGATTCATGTTCTGCGGGATCATGGTCACTTCGGCCAACTCGAATTTCAAACCTTGAGCTTCCAGGGTGTTGCGAACGTTTTCAAATTCGCCCGGGTCGGTGATGATTTCAATCATGCCGGAATCATCTTTGACATCTTCGGCGCCGGCTTCAAGAGCCGCTTCGAAAACCATATCAAAATCATTGTCGCCGCTGAGGACGATCTGCCCTTTGCGATCAAACATGAAAGCGACCGAACCACTGACTCCGAGGCTGCCGCCATATTTGTTGAACGCATGGCGGACATCGGCGACAGTCCGTGTCCGGTTGTCGGTCATAAATTCAACGAGAACCGCAACGCCGCCCGGTCCGTAGCCCTCAAAGACCCCTTCTTCGTAGGTAACGCCGTCAAGATCTCCGGTCCCTTTTTTAATCGCCCGTTCGATATTGTCTTTCGGCATGTTCCCCTGTTTCGCCTTGTCGACGGCCAAACGGAGACGGGCGTTGGCTTCCAGATCGCCGCCGCCAATTCTTGCAGCGATGGTGATTTCTTTGATCAGCTTGGTGAAAATCTTGCCCCGCTTGGCGTCCTGTGCCCCTTTGCGGTGTTTGATGTTGGCCCATTTACTGTGTCCAGCCATTGATATAGCTCCTTACCTTTAATTTTAAGATTAAACAAAACGCCGGCTTTGCCGGCGTTCTTTGTCTTGCTATGTCAGCCGAAAATGATTATCAGTAATTCACTATTTTCAAATTGTCGGTCACCCCGAGCACTCCTTCAACCTGCTGTGCATCATCAATGGCAGCCTGACGTTCTGCTTCACTGTAAACGTGACCGGATAAAGTTACATGGCAATCAACCACATCAATGTTAAACCAGATGTCCTCAATCCGCTCATCATCCAGTCGGGCAATCTGAATCTTTTTCTGGATAATAAGGTCATTGATCTTTGTTTTGCAGATATGGGCTTTTTCAAGCAGAGACGGATCCTTGGTTGCCTCTGTGATTAATTTGACAGCAGTCTCATTCGACACCCGTGTCGTGTTAATGACTAGATCGTATTCAAGAGGATTGTCCCATTCCCGGTCAAAATAATATTTGATAAATCCGGCACGTTGCTGATCACTTTTACGCACCAGAGAGCGCGCCAGATCAGGGTCAATCCACTCCCGCTCAGCCCAACGTTCAACCCGTTCTTCAAATGGGGCAATTACGCGCACACGCAAAACGCTGGTAATCTCCGGGAGCAGGTCCTGACCTCCACGACCGTAGATAAGGACGTTGCCGGTAAGGGCTTGCTCAAGGACGATAAGCTGAATGCGGTTCATGTTCAGCTCGATTTGACGGTCGAGGTTTTCTACGAAAGCCGGAGGTTTTTCATCAATCTGCTGCAGGGCTTCATCGGTGAGATCGTAATCAGATGCAACATCACGGATGGCATCTCCATCGACCAGGTTGTAGCCAAGTGCTTCCGCAACTTGTTGGACAATAGGAATACCGCCGCTGCCCATTTGACGGGAAATGGTAATGATCGCCATAAAGGTTTTTCTCCAATGATATTTGAAGGTTGTTCGTCTTTGGATCACAGGCCAGTGCTAGCTGGCAATAATGGCATGAATCTCAGCCAAGTTCAAGAGCTGTCAGCCCTGTGCATAAATTAAGGCCGTGTAGTTGTTGCATCACAGAATATGAGGGGAACGATTCCTGTACCGATCATCATGAGGAAAAAGCTTTTATCCGCCCCCCCCTGTTTGCCGAGCAAGAGGGTTGTTTTTGCCCGCGCACCTCGTTATAATCCCGCCCTCAATTAACCCAAGAAAGAGCGACGATGAATGATGAAGTCAAACCAGAACTCCTGGATATTATAATTGAACAGATAGCACAAACCGACGGGATCACCTTTGCTGAATTTATGCAGCAGGCCCTATATCACCCGAAATTTGGCTACTATACAGCGTCACGTACGCGCATCGGCAAGCAAGGAGATTTTTTTACGTCTTCCAGTGTACATTCTTGTTTTGGGCGTCTTATTGCTCGTCAGTTAGGGCAAATGTGGCAACTCTTAGGGGGACATGAGTTTATCATTGCTGAGCAGGGGGCTGGTGAAGGACACCTGTGTCTCGATATCCTGGACGCCGTTGCTGAAGAAGCCCCTGAGTTTTACGCTAAACTCAACTATCGCATTGTTGAGATCAGCGTTGACAATTGCCAGCGTCAGGCTGAGATGTTACAGCATCATGTTGATGCTGGTCGGGTCGAATGGTGTGAATTTGCTCAACTGAAAGGGATGCAGGGCTGTTTTCTCAGCAACGAACTGGTTGACGCCTTCCCGGTCCATTTGGTGGAAAAACATCATGGAGCTTTGCAGGAAGTTTTTGTCGTCAATACCGAAACAGGTTTTCAAGAAGAACTGCGACCGCTGTCGACTGATCAAATTGAAGATTATTTCGACCAGATTGGAATTGAACCACTGGAAGGGAACCGGTGTGAGGTCAATCTAGCGGCCTGTAAGTGGATACGCCAGGTCGCTGAAGTGATGAGCCGTGGTTTTGTCCTGACGGTTGATTATGGTTATCTGGCAGCGGAGCTTTACGCACCTTATCGCCATGCGGGAACCTTCCTCTGTTATCACAAACATCAAACCAATGAAAATCCATATCAGTTGGTTGGTTGTCAAGATATGACCGCCCATGTTGATTTTACGACCCTACAGCAAGTTGGTCGACAGAGAGGGCTTATCTCACTCTTTTACGGTCAACAATATCAATTTTTAATGGCCCTGGGTTTTCTTGAAATGCTGATTGAAATGCAGGCCCGAGAAACTGATCCAAATAAGGCTCAAGCACTGAGGATGAATTTAAAAACCTTGATTCTTCCAGAAGGTGGCATGGGGGAGAGTTTTAAAGTATTGATCCAGGGGAAAAATGTTGGGTCTCCCGAACTCCTGTGCCAGAAGCGTATTCAGGACATTCTTCCCGGCCCCGGAATCTTTTAAGCTGTACTTGCGTTGTCTTTAGACTAAACGCTATACTTGACCGTAGAACTCACAATTAACTGGAGGAAAAGACCGATGAAAGAACGTGTTGCGGAAGTCCTTGAACTTATTCGCCCCGCTTTGCAGGCTGATGGTGGTGATGTTGAGCTGGTTGACGTCTCTGACGAAGGAATTGTCAGTGTTAAATTGACCGGTGCTTGCGGATCATGCCCGATGTCAACAATGACATTGAAGATGGGCATCGAACGTAACCTGATGGAGCAGATTCCTGAAGTGAAGGAAGTTGTTCAGGTCCGCTGATTGGTAAAAGATAGAGCTGAATGACAAAAAAGGGGCCGCATTTATTTGTGGGCCCCTTTTTTGTGCAGTAGAGTAAAAGCCTGAAAGCCTGATTTTTTTACTCCGGCAGCTTCTGCGTTGACAGGGTTTTTGTTTTTTTTAGGGCCAGGTCAGAAACCTGAGCGGTGCGAAGAATGTCAATGATTCCCCGTTTTGTTTCCAGGGGGAGGGCTTCTTTGGGAATAAAAAAGAATGATGATGGTTTGAGGTAAAACATCAATCCCGGAGCCACATCACGGTATCCGTGAAATAAGTCCCAGTTAAATTCAAACTCCTGCCCCTGATCAGTGCCCGAGATTTTATGCTCGTCAATCAGGTAATCAATAGCTCCTGGAAATTGAGGATTCCCCTTCATCTTTTTAAGCGCTTTATTAATCAAAAACTGTTTGGCAAAAACGCAATAAAGACCGAAGGCAATCATGCCGAAGGCAATGATGTTGTTAGCGAACAGGCCAGCCAGCCCGAGTGCGCCGATAACCCAGGTAATGGTGCCATAGATAAAGCGGAGCTTAAAACGGGTGTCGGTAGCATAATAGGCGTTGTAGAATTGGCGCCAATCTGTTTCGTTGAGATTATGTTGAATGTGAAAGTGTTGTGGCATAGCAAACCTCTAAAAGGAATGGAACCTTTCCCCCGTTGAATTATGAGTCGGGTTCAAAAGTAGCATTTATTTTGCCGTAAGAAAACTGTTCAAGCGTAGCAATAGACCCTGTTTCGTTATCAGTGCGTTATGGGGGCAGAGCTCCTGGCAGCAGAAACAGCGGATGCAGCGCTCGTAGTCTATTTCTAGACGCTGATTTTCGATTTTCATCGCTTCCGGAGGGCAGTGAGTGACGCAGATATGGCAGCGTTGACAAAGTTCGTGGTCAGGTACCGGTCGAGCGGTCAGGGAATTTTTCAGATAACGTTTCAACCCGCCCTTGAGACCAAAGTTGACGTCCGTCATTTTGGCGGGGCGAAAGCTGGTGATTTTCAAGTCATCGAGGGCGTCCCCAAGAAGCTCAAGCTCAGCCAGTTGTGTGCCGGGCCGGTTGGTGTCCAGTGCTTTCTGTTGCGTCCAAACTTGCCGCGGGCGCAGACCAACAAGTTCCGTTGCGACCGTATCCACCGCCAGGGGCTGAGTGCCAGCCAGCAAGGCCCCGATCTGTACGGGGTCGCCACTGCCTGGCCCTTCTCCCTCCATGCCGACGACGGCATCGACAATGGTCAAAGCCGGGGACAGGGTCTCACAAAGTTCCAGTAGCAGGAGTGCGAAAAAAGCTTTGTCGGTGCCCGCCTGAAGGTGCAGCCGAGGTTTACGCAAACCAACGACCGCCCCAAACATGTTTTTTACCGCACAGGTCAGCCCCATCATCTGGTGGGTTTTCAATTTTGGCAGATTGATAATCACGTCCGCGGCCAAAACATCCTCAGCAACCTCAAGCTCATGAAATGTTCCTGTGGTCGTCGGAATCTTGACTGATGTATCAAAGGGGGCAAAGCGGATGCCGGTTTCTTCAACGATGTCAAGAATCCCACATTTGCGGGCGACATTTTCCGGACTGCCGATCCCGGGAGAGTCGCCAAGGCGGACTTTGCCGCCAGCTGCTTGAGCTTGTTTGATCACTGCGCGAACGATCTCCGGATGGGTCGTGACCGCTTTGTCTGGCCCTTTTCCAGCCAGCATGTTTGGCTTGATCAGCACCTTCTGGCCGGGCTTGATAAAGGCCTGCATCCCTCCCAGAGGCAGAAGTAACCTCTTCAGTGCATTTTCTACCTCAGTTGGGTTATAGCTGGTCAGCTTTTGCAGTGAGATTTTTTTATCGAACCTTTTAACACTGGAATTCAACAGGTTTAATCCTTTGTCAATTTGATGTGTAATTTTCGGGAACGCGGTCCATCGAATTCACAAAAATAGATGCCCTGCCAGGTGCCGAGCAGAAGCTTCCCCTGATGTATAATGATTTGTTCCGAGGGGCCTATCAGGCTACTTTTAATATGTGCGGCGCTGTTGCCTTCAAGATGACGATAATTGTCTTTCAAGGGAATGAGTTTGTTCAAGCCGTTGATCATGTCGGTTACGACATCCGGATCAGCATTTTCGTTGATGGTGATTGCCGCAGTTGTGTGAGGAACATAGAGCAACAGGCTCCCCTCGGAAATATCCGCATCTGCGACCAGTTGCTGCAGCTCCCGAGTGACTTCTTTGAACTCTGTTTGGCAGGCAGTCTGGACGCTGATGGTGAAATTCACTGCGGCACTGTTTCTTTGAGAACAGCTGCCGTGGCATTGATGGCTGCGCTGCGGTAGATCAATGAAGTATGTCCCATGCCGTCAAGTTCGATGGCCTCACCCCAGGTAAGATGATTGCTGATGCTCGGTATCACCATGTTGTCTTTCTTGGTGTAGATGTTTGTCAGGGAAATATTTTTAGGCACTGGAGCAGAATTTAAACGCTGAAGAAAATCTGAACCTGGTATCAGTTGCTTCCCCAGTGGGGAAATGGAAAAAGTTGCCAGCTTGGAACCATAATGGGGGGCGCCGAGACAGACAAGCTGCTCAACCTTGTCTTCACCGCCGCGCAATTGAACATAGTTACGGGCAATAATGCCACCCATGGAATGGCCCACAAGATGAACTCTGTTGACGCCAAGGCGGTGGCGGAGCTCGTCTACCCGTTTGGAAAGGAGCTCTGTCAGGACTTCTTCATTGTGCCAGGAAGAAAGGTTAAGCGTGACAATGTTGCGAATACCCTGCTGTTTGAGCTGGCGTTTAAACCAGAACCAACTAGCCTGGTTGTCAAACAATCCATGAAGCAGCAGGACCGGAGTTACGCCACGCTGTAGATCCTGATTTTTTTTGTTGAACAGGCCAAAAGGAATGGCGGCAAGGGTCACGAAGTTGAAAAAAACTTCGGGTAAAATCAAGCTAAGGCACAAACTTAAACTACGGCGATTAAAGCGCTGATCAAAGGAGTTTGGATTGCTGTTAGAATATTCATACCAGTAAATGCTGTAACCCATTAGAACAACCAGTAAATCGAAAACAATCAAGGCAACGCTTGCTAATAGAAAGAGAGATAACAGAAGGCAAGTCATTTGGTTCTTTTCCCCTTTGATCTGTCGGTACGTTATCGGTCGTTCTCGACAGGCTGATAAGCTCTCGCTATGATGGCGGAAGTATGACATGCCCTATTTAAAGCGTCAATCGTTCCCGAGTGTTGGACGCCGGAAGTGAAAAAAAGCGAATGGACCAGCAGCTAAAAAAATTCAGAGATCACTTGGTGATTGAACGCAACCTATCTAAAAATACGGTACTGGCGTATCTCCGGGATTTGAATCATTTCCACGCATTTTTGCGTGAACAGGTCTCTGCGCCTTCCGCTGACGGATTCTACAAGAAAATCGATTTACTGCTGATTCGGCAGTATCTGGCTCAACTCCACAAGACCTGCAGCCGGACCAGTGTTGCGCGGAAGCTATCGGCGATAAAAGTTTTTTTCCGTTTCCTCGTGCGCGAAGGTGTGTTGGATGATTCTCCCGCCGACTCGCTCTCTACTCCGCGCCGGGAGCAGTACTTACCTAAAGTCCTCAGTGCTGAGCAGACCGGATTTTTACTCGACCGTTCTCCTGCGGGACAACGGATACTGGTACTGCGGGATCTGGCAATATTCGAATTGATCTATTCCTGTGGTTTGCGAGTTGGAGAACTTGTTGGTCTAAACCTGGTGTCTGTAGATTTAGCATCTCGCCAGGTGAGAGTCCTGGGAAAAGGCAATAAGGAACGGATACTGCCGATTGGCCAGCAGGCTTGTGCTGCACTACGTCGTTACCGTGCTGAGCTGGCTCCGGAAGCACAACAAGAGGCGCTTTTTCTGAATCAGCGTGGAGGCCGGCTAACCGCACGCAGCGTTCAGCGGAATTTGAAACAGCGCTTGCTCCAGTTCGGTCTGCCGACGGATGTGACTCCCCATGCTTTGCGCCACTCATTTGCGACCCATCTCCTCGATGCTGGTGCTGACTTACGCGTCATTCAAGAGCTCCTTGGCCACGCATCACTATCAACAACCCAACGCTATACCAAGGTAAGCTTTTCTCACCTGGCTGAGGTCTATGATCAGAGTCATCCACGCAGCAGAAAGAAATGACCTAAATAATAATTATTACTTGACAGGTCATGATTAATCATTAGACTGACAGCACAAAATATAACCATAATTCTGAATGATTAAGAGGAGTTTTAACGATGAGTGTACTGGTTGGAAAGCAAGCCCCGGAGTTTTCAGCACCTGCGGTTATGGCCGACGGTTCAATTAATGAAAGTTTCTCTCTGAACGATTATCAGGGTCAACATATTGTCCTGTTTTTCTATCCTCTCGATTTCACCTTTGTCTGTCCGACAGAATTAATTGCTTTCAGTCATCGAATTGCTGATTTTGAGAAGCGTGGAGTCCAGGTTATCGGTTGTTCAATCGA
>JAPHSA010000135.1 GCA_026193235.1 Deltaproteobacteria bacterium
CACCCGTTTTTTACGTGTTTCGGCTGGCCAGCTTTGCACCATCTGCAGTGGATATTCGACGTTCTCAAAAACCGTCAGCACCGGAATCAGGTTGAAATCCTGAAACACGAAACCGATATGTTCACCGCGAAAACGCGCCGCATCCTGACGACTCAGGCGAGTGATGTCCTGTCCGGCAACCTGCAACTGCCCTGCTGTGGGAGGATCGAGGCAGCCGATCATATTCAGCAGGGTCGTTTTACCGCTGCCGGACGGGCCAATAAAGGAGACAAAAGAGGCCGGTTCAATGGAAAAATCGACCGCGCGGATCGCCTCCACCTTGATATCCCCGGTGACATAGGTTTTTACCAACTGCTTTGCGACAACAACAGACATCGACTATTCTCACTTTCTTTGCCATCAAATTTCTAGAAGGAATTAACCCTTAAATTTATCGTAGATAGGTTGTATAACTCTAGTTGACAAAGATTATAATAAATATGATTAACTGCATATGCTATAATTGAAAATCATTTTCAACAAATTCAGCCATATGACACTGAACAGTAATGAGCAGGTCCCACATGGGACCTGCTCACCTGGGTGTACTAAATCGTTACCCGCACCTAAAGCCGAAACCCTTTTGCCTGGCGGTTGCCATGGTTGCCCTTGTGACTCTCCCACAGTTTCTCCGCCTTAGCCTGCTGTTCCGGCGTAAGTAGCGCGAAGATTTCTTGTTTCATCTGCGCCCGCTCAAGGATGCGATCAGCTTTGAATTCGGCGCGTTTTGCCAGATTTGCGCGCAGGACGGTTTCGTCAATAGCTCCATTGCCCATTGCGCTGCGGCGCTCTTCGCGACCTTTACGCAGCTTGTCACGAACCGCTTTTCTGTCCTGCCAGTGTTTTTTCTGCAATGTCTCAATCTGCGCTTGCTGATTATCATTCAGGTCAAGAATGATGGCCATCCGCTCCAGTCGGTTCTCTGAGCGCTGTTGGTGCTGCTCTTCGGTGATCATCCCCTGCCCCTTTGCATTATGACTGTTGTAGCCCTGGCCATAAGATTTTGCCATGGCGATACCGCCGGTCATCAAACTACCAATCAATACTGTCGAAACAATAATGCGCTTTTTCATCTCTTTTCTCCTCTTGGGTGATGCGGGGCACTCCCGCTTGTTTTTGCTGATCAGACTATAGAGAAAAGAATCTAAAGCGGGGGTTAAGAGCTGTGCGGATTGTGTAAAGTTATGTTGGGATTAATTCAAAACGATTACGTTCAGCATTTTTACGCGAGTTCCGGGGATCAAAAATCTGGCCATTCATGGCAATCCAGACGCCTTCAGGCAGTAACTGAACGGCCGTCAGAGCACTCGCTACATTGTAAATCGCATCGCTGTAGCGGAATCTGGCGGGTTGCATAGCGCCCGTCAAAACAATTGTTTTCCCGGCAATCCCACTTAAAAAAAGTGCGGTTGCGATCATAGTATCAGTACCATGGGTGATGACGATTTTATCGCATGGGCTGTTCAGAACCGCTTGTTTAATCAAAGCCCGATCCTGATCCGTCAGTTCCAGGCTGTCTTTACGCAATACCGGCGTTACGCGATAATCAATGGTCAGGTTGGCCTCCTGGAAAACTTCACCAATTTGTGGTTCGCCAATTTCATAGCTGCTTTTAGCATCATAATAAATTTTATCGATGGTGCCGCCGGTCGTAATAATTTCAATCTGCACAAAAGTCTCCTGTATGATTCCTTTCAGCGACTAACATCATTGAGCCGCCAATCATATTCCAAAAATTCAAGCGGTGCGTCTCCGGCTGCAACCCGAAGACGACCTTCCTGGTCATCAGCCAGCAGCTCGGCATAGGTTCCCAAAAACAACGCAACAGAAGGCTGCTCGCGAAAACCGATAAAATCATCGCCATACCAGTCGAAAATTTTAGAGACTTCAAGCTTGCCTGTTTTCGGATTAAACCGGTTTCGACTGCGATCAGCAAGGAAACGCCGTAAATTATCTTCCAATTGCACATCCAACCTATCTGCCATAAAAGCTTCATCTCTCAATCCGGGGCAACCGATTGAGGCACAGACAACTGCAGCATGAATGCGGGGGTCATCAAAAACACCCGGTTGACGGATAAACTTGTGCTCGATTTCATCAAGAGAGCGCTGTTGACCCAGGAGTGAAAAAAACTTCTTCTTCCAGGGAGACGAAAACAGCGAACCAAGATCCTTAATTGATTCGATCTGTGGGTATTTTGTCAGAATCAGTTCAACGGTAAAAGCATTATAGGCGTTGATCAAAAATGCCAGCTGTGAGGATTTATTCCAAGAATTATATTCCGCTGTGGTGACCGCAGAGAGGGCTGCAAGATATTCATTCAATCGGGAATGTTGCTGTTTGAATGCAAGATAATCGACGCTAGAAGCAACACCCTCGGAATTCCAGGAAACATGCTGTGCGACCAACTCATCCCAGATGCCATGACTGTTATCAGAAGCATAGACCGGAAAACTGAACAGGACCAACCAGACAACTAGAATCGCTTTTGTCTTCACGATCTCTCCTTTCAACAAAGGACTTATTCGTGCGGCTTGATCACCAGCGCATGCCCCGACAATAAGGCTTCAATAATTTTTCTTCGGCCGCTGACCACCAGACGCTGAACCGTCCCGCGTGAAATACCCATTTGATCACCGGCCTCGGCCTGGGTCATAGCATCCCGATCACAGAGCGAGATAGCCTCCAATTCGTCAGCTTCTAATTCGATAATCTGCAATTTAGAGACAGGGGTTCCAACCGGTTTAAACATATGGTCTGACGGCCGCCGACTCGGGCAACATCTTCTTGGTTTTCTGGGTCTTGGGGACATAAGTTACTTTCTCATTACAGTGCTGTTTTTATCGCGGCCATTAAATCGTCACACATTTCTGCATTCTGACTGGGAAATTCCTCATCATCGACAAGCTCACTCATCAATTCCTGACTAAAACGCAGCATCCGTACCTGGGTTTTCCCGTCTTTACTGAAAACAACAATGAACTTGGGCAACAGTACGGCACGCTCAAGATTGGTCTGTAACGATTGCGCTGATCGCTTCGGCGCACAGACCTGAACCATATGCAGATCGAAGTCTGCGGCTAATTGCACACCATGATGGCCAAAATGATGAACCATCTCCATCCTATCTTCATTATGAATCATAAACCCATGCATGGTCATGGAACGGCTGAGATCAGAAATGAATGCAGCGACACTTTTTTCAGTCTGGCCATGGAAAACTTTTGTACGCATAGTCTTTCCTCACTGGAATCCCTGAAAATAATTTTGTGCAAATGCACATTAAGGTTGTTGAGTCAAAAAGTCAAGCTGGTGCTAAGAATACGCTAAAGGGTATTTTCTTCATGTTAAATCACCTTTTCCCAGGTGCGTTTTGGAGCGAATGGGCAACGAACCCAGCCTGGCCGTTGAGTGACGCACAAACTGTATATTACCAAAATAATCACAATCCAAAGAAAGAAAGCAACCATCCGACTTCCACATAAGTTAACTCTGAGGAAAAACCTCTTTATCATCACCCTTTTTTGCCCGCAAAAGCGATAAAACCGTTGCTTTTTTTCTCATTTTGCAGAAAGATGTGAACTTGTTTTATGAAACTATTAAATTGATTATTTCAATGGAGGAAATAACGAAAAACACCCAGGGAGATTTCACCGCCAAAGCCGGGTATTCTATCGGCTGGCGGTTTTTTATTTTCCTTTACACCCACGTAGAACTCTATTCTATCCAACAATCATCAAGAGGAGGAACCATGAAACGTCTGTTGACCACTCTGTTAATCACCGGTATCGCCATCATGCTGTCCGTTCCAGCCATGGCGGCCCAAACGATCAAAATCGGTTTCAACATTCCCATGACCGGCGACATCCCAGAAGTTGGTGAAGGATCCAAAAACGCTGCTGAAATGTACCTTGCCGATATCAACGGCGCCGGTGGCCTCGAGGTCGGTGGCAAGAAGTACATGCTTGAGTTCGTCTACATGGA
>JAPHSA010000158.1 GCA_026193235.1 Deltaproteobacteria bacterium
CTCTTCACACTCCTCGAAGACTTCGGTTATCTGCCACGCGTTGCATTTAATCTTGACAACCTGTTTCAGCGCGTTGGCGCGCATGGCAAGCAGGCGCTGACGATGAGCATGGGGTGGGGATGTAATGCTGCCGGGGTTGTGGCCACGCGCGTCATTGATTCGCCTCGTGAACGCCTCATCGCGATCATCACGAACAACTTTGCCCTCTGCAACGGTCGCTGGCCTACTCAGATATTGATCGCAACCGTATTTCTGGGCGCGTTGGCACCTTCTGCACTGGCAAGTATGGTCGCCACTGGTGCAGTCCTTGGCGTAGCCCTGCTTGGTGTTGCGCTCACGTTTCTGTCATCCTGGCTTCTCTCACGGACCGTGCTGCAAGGCGAGGCATCCACTTTCAGCCTGGAACTGCCTCCCTACCGTCCGCCACAGATTTTGAGAACTCTTTACACGTCGTTGATCGACCGGACGCTGATTGTTCTGTGGCGGGCCGTGGTCTTCGCCGCGCCAGCAGGGATTTTCCTCTGGAGCATCGCCAACATCAAACTTGGTCATGTCTCTATTGCCGAGTGGGCAATCAGCGGACTTGACCCTGTCGGGTGGCTGATTGGCTTGAACGGCGTTATTCTCGTTGCCTACATCGTTGCCATTCCTGCTAACGAGATTGTCATCCCTACAATTCTCATGCTCACGGTCATGGTGACGGGAATTTCGGGAGTCGGCGAACAAGGTGCCGGAGTCATGTTTGATGTGAGCAGCAATTCCTCGCTTGCCATGTTATTACAGGGCGGAGGCTGGACCACGTTGACAGCAGTCAGCCTGATGCTATTCAGCTTGTGCCATAATCCATGCTCCACGACGATCTATACGATCTGGAAGGAAACGAAAAGCCCGAAATGGACGGCGGTGGCAACATTTCTGCCTATCATATTTGGCATCGTCATCTGTGGCATCGTTACTTTGGCCTGGCGTTGGATCGCTGGGTGATCTGTGCAGAGAGTCGGTAACATCTATTGTGTAAATTGACTGAGGAAGAGAATTTTAAAAATCGGAAATTCACTTATGGAAAGACCAAATCCGCTATCTCGGCAAAGGTTCATAAGTAGTTACATTTGCAAATTCCACCATCTGCCTGTGCGGGCGATTTTCACCGGTCACAACGTCTAAGTTTTGAAAAAAAACGAGAGATGTTTAATTTAACAGTCTATAAGAATTTTAACTTATCTCTCAATAGCCGATGGGGGTATTTAAGCGAAAGGGAGAATCAGACAAAAAAACGGGAATGATTCCCGATTGTCTAATGGGTGCTCCATCTTTGTAGGTTAAGTTCCATAACGTAGTTGCAGCGGGTTACGGACAACAGTTGTACTCGTTATAGTCATAGTACTTTTCACCATAAGCCGGGGACAGACCGAAAAACTCAAACTGCCCACCGCTCAAAACCAAAGCACGCAGAGTCCGCTCATTCGGCATGCCGGTAATGGTCAAACCTTGAGCTTCTTGGAAATGGCGAAGAGCTGTCATTGTCCCTTCATCAAGGGAACCAACACTACCAACATCGTAACCATTTGCAGTTAGCAGCCGCTGCATCTCGCGAATTTGGAATACGCTGAGATCTTGGGTCATTGTCTGATCCGCTACCTGTTTCTGATCCTGAGCTTGACGCCAATTTTGATGCCATTGCTTAAAATCCTCGCCAATCACAGGTTGCTGATCATTCCATTGTCGGAGTTGCTCGCCCGAAAGGGCCGCCACGGCCTGAGCGGAAATCATCAGGCCAGCTAAAACCACCAGTGTAAATAACAGGCCAATACGTTTCATGATGTTCCTCCTTTCTCTACGGTTTCACAAGACCACCCACAACCACTCCGAGCGTCATCCCTACCGTCAGACAGAAGCATCATTACAGCCCATTATGGGGGGGCATTTATTTAATGTACCCCTACTATCCTTATAGCAGAAAAAAAAGGTTTGTCAATGAATAACCTCAGTAAAACAGCTACTTAGAGATCTATTTCAAAACAATTTGTGTGATATTACAAGCTTAGATGATGTTGCACTTGGGAATTTTTTTTGACCCTCTTACCGATACGGATACATTGCCGAATCAGGTGCGTTTTTTAACTTTAAATCCGCTACTAATGAGGATTCGAGGGACAATGACCGTGACCCCCACCTGTTTTTTTAGTAGCTCCAGTTCGGTGTTCTGGGGAGGAAAGACTAGGTTGGTTGTGTGCAGACCAGTTATGTCGATTTTCCCAGCCTCCAGGAACGAGATGATGTCCTCCAGGTGAGATAAGCCGATGGTCAGCATAGCATTGGGGGCAGCAACCCGTCCCTGCTGATATGCAGTTTCTATGACCGCCGGTGCTGACTGCAATATGCTAGCGGTTCTAAGCTTCTGCAGATAGGTGAGTTCACGATTGAGTAATAAGATTCTGGCCCCCGGCTTCAGGCTAGAACTAAGTCGATCTCGCACGTCGTGGTAAAGCTTTCGGTTCTCAACCTGCTCCAGACCTATGCCATAATTTTCATGTAGCAACAACTCAGCATTAACGAAGTGCGAGGTGTCGGCTAGTGCATCTTGGAGTCTCTGCCCATCGAACAGGTTCTTGTTTGCGTCGATTGTGCTCGTACTACCCATTTCCCCAAAAAAACCTTCAGGCAATAACATCTCAATTCGGTTCTGATTGATGAGCCATTCCCCAATGCGGAAGGTTTCAACCTGAGCCTGAAGGGTTTTGACTGCATTGGCACCACTGATGGCACTACGATGGCCATTAGCGATGATATAAATCCTCGAAGATGCTGCAGGTTGAGTTTGATAAACAATCTCCCCGAGCTGTTCGGGCAAATCAATTTTATCATCA
>JAPHSA010000052.1 GCA_026193235.1 Deltaproteobacteria bacterium
CCCAGACCCTGACGGACAGGGAATATCAGATCATGCGTGACGCAGCCATTGCTATCATCCGGGAAATTGGCGTAGAAACTGGTGGCTCTAATATCCAGTTTGCAATTAACCCGGAAAACGGGGAGATGGTGGTCATTGAGATGAATCCGAGGGTATCGAGAAGCTCGGCACTGGCCTCCAAGGCCACGGGATTTCCCATTGCCAAGATAGCCGCCAAACTCGCCATTGGTTATACGCTGGATGAGATTTCCAACGACATTACCCGCGAGACTCTTGCCTCTTTTGAACCGACCATTGATTACTGTGTGGTCAAAGTGCCCCGGTGGACCTTTGAGAAATTCCCGGATGCCGAAGATCGTCTGACCACGTCCATGAAGTCTGTGGGCGAAACCATGGCGATCGGCAGGACCTTCAAGGAAGCCCTCCAGAAGGCCATCAGATCCCTGGAGATCGGACGATTTGGTCTGGAAGCTGACTCACCCAATGGGCCAGGTCTCCGTGGAGAGCCTGATGAAGTTGAAAAAGCCCTTATCAATCCCAACTCAAATCGCCTCTTTTGTATCTATGAGGCCGCAAGACACGGTATGGGCCTGGAAAGGATTTATGAGTTAAGCCGTGTTGATCCATGGTTTCTTTATAATATCTACCAGATACAAAGCCTGGAACAGCAGTTGATTGAAATGGCCCGGGCGGGTATTGACCCGCAACAATGGGATCCTGAATTCCTGAAGAAGGTCAAGGAATACGGTTTCTCCGATGTTCAACTGGCGAAAATCTTTGACACAAACGAACAGAATATCAGGGAGATACGAAGTTCAAAGGGGATAAGGCCGGTCTACAAACTTGTGGACACCTGTGCGGCCGAGTTTGAGGCCTATACGCCATACTATTATTCTACCTATGAACAGGAAAATGAGATCCGATCCTCAAACAAAAGGAAAGTGATGATTCTGGGTGGAGGTCCTAACCGGATCGGCCAGGGCATTGAATTTGATTACTGCTGTGTTCATGCATCCTTTGCCCTGAAAGAGATGGGCATAGAGAGTATCATGGTCAACAGTAATCCGGAGACGGTCAGCACTGACTATGATACATCCGATAAGCTCTATTTCGAGCCCCTGACCCGGGAGGATGTACTCAATATTGTCGAACAGGAAAAACCCGAAGGGATCATTGTCCAGTTTGGCGGCCAGACGCCCCTGAATATTTCTGTTGCCATGGCAGAGGCAGGCGTGACCATACTTGGAACCAGCCCGGAAAGTATAGATCGGGCTGAGGACAGGGAACGTTTCCAGGGCCTTCTTAAGAAACTGGGCATTCTTCAGCCGGAAAACGGAATTGCAGGCAATGAAGAAGAAGCCATCAGTGTGGCTGACAAAATTGGATACCCTGCAGTTGTAAGGCCATCCTTTGTCCTGGGCGGCCGTGCCATGGAAATAGTCTATGACCGGAAAGACCTGGAATACTATATGAAGGATGCGGTGGAAGTCTCTCCGGGTAAACCCATATTGATTGACAGATTTCTCGATAACGCTACAGAGATCGATGTGGATGCCATTTCTGACGGCAGGGATACGGTGATCGGTGGAATTATGGAACATATTGAAGAGGCAGGCATTCACAGTGGAGACAGCGCCTGCGTCCTGCCGCCAATTTCTCTGAATCCTAAAATTGTGGGAAAAGTAAAAGAATATACAAAGGCCATCGCTAAGGAACTCAATGTGGTTGGACTGATGAACATCCAGTATGCGGTCAGGAGGGGCATCATCTATGTCCTGGAAGTGAACCCCAGAGCCTCAAGAACCATCCCTTTTGTGAGCAAGGCCACCGGTATCCCTTTAGCTAAGTTGGCGACTAAAGTTATTATGGGAAAAAACCTTAAAGACTTGGGCCTTACCAGGGAGGTTGTGCCGTCATATATTTCCTGCAAGGAGTCGGTCTTTCCTTTTGACCGGTTTTCAGGAGTGGATACGATCCTGGGCCCTGAGATGAAATCTACAGGGGAAGTGATGGGAATTGACAGCTCTTTCGGGCTGGCCTTTGCCAAGTCACAACTAGCTGCAGGGCAAAAATTGCCCCTGTCAGGGACCGTCTTTGTAAGCGTCAAGGACGAAGACAAGATGATCCTGCTTGAGATTGTGTTTAGCCTTTATGACCTGGGGTTTAAGATTGTGGCCACCCGCGGAACCGCAGCTTTTCTTTTACAACACGGAATATCCATTCAGAGAGTGAATAAGGTCCGGGAGGGCAGACCCCATGTAGTGGATATGATTAAGAATGGACAGATTGACCTGGTCATTAACACCACGAGCAGCAAGAAGGCAGTCTCTGAGTCCTATGCCATTCGACGGGCTGCACTTATATTCAACATCCCTTATACAACAACCCTCGCGGGAGCCAGGGCCACGGCTCTGGCAATCAAGGCCATAATTGAAGGAAAGCTTGAGGTAAAGACGGTACAGGAGTACCAGGGGGGATTGACGATTGAAAAACTTAGAAATTGAGGGATTTAGGAATTAAGGAATTGACGATCTTCTTCCCCCTTTTGTAAAGGGGGATCGAGGGGGATTTTCCTTGTACAACCTGGGCTTTTTGAGAACTTACAAATCCGAGGCTTAGACGTTATGAAAAGATGTCCAAAAAAACTGTTTGCCCCCTCTCGCCCCAGAGAGGAGTGTGGAATTTTTGCAGTCTATAATCATGAGGATGCCGCTAAGCTGGCCTATTTTGGGCTTTATGCCTTGCAGCATAGAGGTCAGGAAAGCGCCGGTATCGTCACTTCTGATGGGAAGCAGGTGTCAGAGCATAAGGCTATGGGTCTTGTTCCGGAAATCTTTAATGAAGAGATCCTAAACGGACTCAAAGGGCATATGGCCCTTGGACATGTTCGGTATTCCACCACGGGTTCCTCCCTCCTTGCAAATGCCCAGCCCTTTAGGATTCACTATTCCGGGACGTCTATTGCAATTGCCCATAACGGAAATCTTGTGAATGCACGCCAGATTCGCTCTGAATTGGAAGGCACGGGATCTATCTTTCAGACCAGTATGGACACAGAAGTGGTCCTTCATTTGACAGCAAAATGCTTTAAGAAGGGGATGGAACAGGCCATGATAGAGACCATGGCACAGGTAAAAGGGGCCTATTCTATGGTTATAATGACCGAGGATACCATCATTGCAGCAAGGGATCCCAACGGCTTTCGACCCCTCTGCCTTGGACGACTGGACTCAGGGTACGTCCTCGCATCGGAGACATGTGCCTTTGACCTGGTGGAGGCGGAATACATCAGGGATATTGCACCGGGTGAAATCCTTATTATCAAC